>JAZKFK010000093.1:0-10671 GCA_040386475.1 Pseudomonadota bacterium
GCCAGGCACAGCGCCCAGGCAATGCCCAGCGCCAGCCAGCGGCGGTTCCACACCGACCACAGCGCTGCGCGAAGTTCCTCGACCAGCTGGTTCAAGCGTCTGCTCCCCTGCCTGTCGCGATCAGAACATCGATTCCGGGATGATGATCACATCACCCGGCATCAGCATGACGTTGGCTTCGCTCTGCCCGCGGCGCAACAAGTCGCCCAGCCGCAGCGAGTATTCCTTTTGCAGGCCGGTGGTGCGGTCGAAGCGGATCAGCTTGGCCTGGTTGCCGCTGGCGTATTCGCTGAGGCCGCCGACCGCGATCATCGCATCCAGCAGCGTCATGTTGGCGCGGTACGGCAGCGAGGCGGGCTGTTCGGTCGCGCCGACAATCCGCACCTGCTGGCTGAACGTGCCAGCAAATTCGTTGATGATCACCGTCACCAGCGGGTCGGCGATATACTGGCTCAGTTGCAGCCGGATATCCTCCGCCAGCATGGTCGGCGTCTTGCCCACGGCGGGCATATCGGCCACCAGCGGAGTGGTGATCCGCCCATCGGGCCGCACCTGCACTTCGGCGCCGAGCTCGTCATTGCGCCACACGTGAATGGTCAGCTTGTCGAGCGGGCCGATGACGTATTCCTCGCCTGGCCCTTCCTGCATCGCCACGAAGGTAGCGGGCGCAAGCTGGGGATCGTTGCCACCGCTGGCACATCCGGAAAGCGCCAGCGCAGCAGTGGCACACGTGGCCAGCAGGCGGGCGGTTCGGTTCAAATGCATCGCGTCCAGGTCCTTAGAAAGCTTGGCGGACGGGAAACCTGCGCAACCCGAAGGTCACCTGCCTCCACGTCCTGCGGATCCAAGGTGCTTTGTGGCCAGAAAGGGTGAATATTGCGTTAGCCTTGGGCTGGAATGCGGGCTTTCCGGAGGCCTGTCCCGATGTGGGACTGACCCTGATCCCATTGGTTAAACGAGCATTTCCCGCGCCGGACCCTGCCCCAGGAACGTCGCCGGGCTGGCGCTGGCACCATAGGCCCCGGCCAAGAACACCGCCACCAGATCACCCACTTCGGCGCGGGGAAGTCCAACGTTGTCGGCCAGCCGATCAAGTGGGGTGCACAGGCAGCCAACCACGTTGACCTCTTCCTCACCCGGCGCATCGAACCGGGTGGCCAGCGCCACCGGATAATTGCGCCGCACCACGGCTCCGAAGTTGCCAGAAGCCGCAAGTTGGTGATGCAACCCGCCATCGGTGACGAGGAAAGTGACTCGCTTGCTGACCTTGCGATCGATGATGCGGGTGAGATAGACGCCCGCTTCTCCGACCAGATACCGACCAAGTTCTATAGTGAATACCGCGTCTTGCAGATCATTGCTGTGATCATTCAGTAATTCTGCTAGTCGCGTACCGACTGCGCCGATGTCGAGTGGCTTGTCCTTGTCGAAATAGGGAATGCCGAAGCCGCCACCCAGGTTCAGATGCGGCAGCGCCAAGCCAATCTCGGCAGACAGCCGAGCAGCCGTCGCCAGCGCATTGCCCTGCGCCTCGCTGATCGCGCCTGCATCCAGCGCCTGGCTGCCGGCATAGATATGCAAACCGCGCCACTCGCAGCCTTCCGCGATGATCGTGCGGGCCAGCTCGGCCACCTGGTCCTCGTCCACCCCGAACGGCTTGGCTCCGCCGCCCATCTTCATGCCCGATCCGCGCAGTTCGAACTCCGGATTGACGCGGATGGCCATGCGCGGCCTGGTGCCGCACGCCATGCCGGCATCCAGCGCACGGCGCGCTTCCCCGGTGGATTCGCAATTGAGCGTGACCCCGGCCTTGACCGCCGCCAGCAGTTCCGCATCGCGCTTGCCCGGTCCGGCAAAGCTAATCTCGCGCGGCAGGAACCCGGCCTTGCGCGCCATCGCCAGTTCGCCGCCCGAGGCCACGTCCAGCCCGTCGACCAGTTCGGCCATGACTTCCAGCACCGCCGGGTGGGGGTTGGCCTTCATGGCATAGTGGATCTTGAGTTGCGGCGGCATGGCGGAGCGCAAGGCGGCCATCCGCGCCTCGAGCATCGCTTGCGAATAGACGAACAACGGGGTGCCGCCTCCTTCGGCCACCAGCGCCGAAGCCTTGCGCCCGCCAATCGCCAGCTCGCCATCGATGGCCGTGAACCCGGCAGGAATCGGTCCGGTGGGCTTCATGCGGCGATCTCCAGGGCCAGAGCCGTGCGGTCGATCTTGCCGTTGGGGTTCAACGGCAAGGTATCGCGCCAGCGGATCTGGGCGGGCTGCATGAAATTGGGCAAGTCTCGCCGCAAGGCTGCGCGCAAGGCGGTGTCATCACCGCTGCCGCGCACCACCAGGACGATTGCCTGGCCCAGCTTGGGGTCCGGTACGCCGAAAGCCACCGCCAGGGTGGCCTGGCCGCTGGCCAATGCCGCGTCCTCGATCTCCTGCGGACTGATGCGGTTGCCCGCGCTCTTGATCATGGCATCGCGCCGCCCGACGAAGTTGAGCCGGCCGTGCGCATCACGCCGCACCCTGTCGCCTGACCACACCGCTATGCCGCCATAAGTGGACATGGCGGGCGCAGGCTTGAAACGCTCGGCTGTGCGCGCCGCGTCTTGCCAATACCCTTGCGCCACCAGCGGTCCGCAATGCACCAGTTCGCCTTCCTCGCCATCAACGGCCAGTTGCCCCGCATCGGTAATCACCAGCACCTCGGCGAACGGAATAGCCGTGCCGATGCTGGTCGGATACCGCTCCAGCAAGGCGGGATCGAGATAGGTCGAGCGGAAAGCCTCGGTCAGACCGTACATGGCATAAATCTCTGTTTGCGGGAACTTGGCTCGCATTGCTGACGACAAGTCAGAAGTCAGAGCCCCGCCGCTGTTAGTCATGCGCCGCATTCTTTCATAAGCAGCGGCAGGCCAGTCCTGCTCCAGCAATTGCGACCACAGCGGAGGCACCGCTGCCAAGGTGGTCACCCCGTGCCGCTCGCACGCCTTCACCACGTCGCGCGCCAGCAAATAATCCAGCGGCACCACGCTGCCCCCCGCATACCACGTGGATAGCAGCTGGTTCTGCCCGTAATCGAACGCCAGTGGCAGCACGGCCAGCGTCACATCTTCTGCCGCCAGCTTCAGGTAATGCGCCACACTGACCGCGCCCAGCCACATGTTGGCATGGCTGAGCATCACCCCCTTGGGCTTGCCGGTGGAGCCGCTGGTATAGAGGATCGCCGCCAACTCTCCGGTATCCGCTACAGATGGCGGCAAGGCCCCGTCCTGCGCCTTGGCAACAGCCAAGGCCGCGCCCTCCTCCACCATGCGACAGTCAGCCGGAACATCGCCGTCCGCCAGCGTATCCAGCCGCGATGCCGTGCCCAGCAGCAGCACTGCGCCGCTATCGGCCACAATATGCTTAACCTGCGCGCGCTTCAGCAGCGGGTTGATCGGCACATGCACCAGCCCGGCCCGCGCCGCCGCCAGTGGGATCAGGCAGGTCAATTCGCCCTTGGCTGCCCACGTGGCAACGCGCGCACCCTTGTCTGGCACTTCCGCTGCCAGCCATGCTGCAAGCCGCGCGACACGGGTTCTTAAGTCCTTCCAGCTAAGCGTTTCGCCACGCAAGACCAGCGCCACGTCATCGTCCCGCCCACGCAACGCGAGGTGATCGAGCGGACGAGGCACAGGATCGAGCGGAACGGACACATGAACTCCTGCACGGGAATGCGAACGGGTGACGGCGATCAGCTATCACAACACGGTTAAGGAACTGCAAGGGCTCCATCTCGCTGACGTCGGTCTCGCGGAACGGGGACCGTTTGCGCGCCTTGCCTGGTTTGCCCTGCTGGAACAGGCCGGCGCGGCGCCGCGGGTTGCCTGTGCCAGCGATGCCAGCGGCACGATCTGCCTGCTCTTGCACAATGGCCCGCATGGCCTTGAGCCGCTGAGCAATTGGTACGCCTTAACCTGGGGACCGCTCGCCTCGCCGGGGGCCGACCCGTGCCTGCTGGACGAGCTGGCCATGTCGCTGGCGCCGCGCGGCAAGGTCACACTGGCCAAACTGGCCGCCGCGGATGCCGACGCCCTTGAAGCCGCCTTCCGCAAGACCGGCTGGGTTGTCCGCCGCGAAGTGTGCGACACCAATCATTACCTTCCGGTCGCCGGGCGATCGTTCATCGAATACCTTGCCACCCGCCCCGGCCCCTTGCGCACCACGCTGAAACGCAAGGCGAAGAAGGTGGAAGTTCGCCTCTCCCACGCATTTTCAGCCGATGACTGGGCCGCTTACGAAGCGATCTACGCTGCCAGCTGGAAACCGGCCGAGGGCGACCCCGCCCTGCTGCGCCGCTTTGCCAAAGCTGAAAGCGCGCTGGGCCATTACCTGTTCGGCATGGCCTTGGCCGATGGCGAGCCGGTGGCAGCACAATTCTGGACCGTGGAACAAGGCACCGCCTACATTCACAAGCTGGCCCAGCTTCCTGTGGCGGACAAGCTGTCGCCCGGCACCACGCTGACTGCTGCCTTGATTGAGCAGGTTATCGACTTTCACCGGGTCAGCGAAGTGGACTTCGGCACCGGTAACGATGGCTACAAGGCTGACTGGATGGAGGCCGTGCGCCCTCGCTATCGCCTTACCTGCTTGCGCCCTGCCGCCCCGCAAAACTGGCCGCAACTGGCCAAATGGGCGATCCGCAGCCTTGCCTCTCCCCGCAACGCTGATTAGGCGACCGTGATGCAAACCGAACACTCCGACATCGACCAGACGCTGCGTGCCGTATTGCGTGACGTGCTGGGATTGGCGCCTGCACAAGTGGACGCCTTCACCCCCGCCACTGACCTGTTTGGCCACTTGCCCGAACTGGATTCGATGGCCGTGGTATCCTTGCTGACCGAGATCGAGGACCGGCTGGATATCGTGCTGGAGGATGACGAGATCGATGGCGACCTGCTGGAGACTTACGGCAGCCTGCTCGCCTTCGTGATCGCCAAGCGTTCGGGCGCCTGAGCGGCGATGCGGTTCCTCGGCTGGACCCCGCCCGGCGGCAGTGAGGAGCTGGTGGTCCGGCTGGGTCCGGCTGGCGCGCGCGCGCGGCTGCTGGTGCTGCCCGCGTGGTTCGATGAAGCGAACAAGACGCGGCATTTCACGGTTGAACTGATGCGTGAGCTGGCGGCGCTGGGTGTGGGGAGCGACTTGCCCGATCTGCCGGGCTGCAACGAGAGCCTGGCGCCTTTGGAGGATCAGTCACTGGCCACGTGGCGCGGTGCGGCAGCCTCTGCGGCCAGCCAGCTGGGTGCCACGCACGTACTGGCAATCCGCGCAGCCGTGGCCATCGCGCCTGCCTTGCCCGGCTGGGCCTATGCGCCAGTGGTTGGCAAAACCGTGCTGCGGGGTTTGCTGAGGGCACGCGTGCTCACGTCTCGCGAGGCCGGGCGCATCGAAACGAGCGACGGGCTGCTGGCCCTGGGGCGAAGCGAAGGGCTTACTTTGGCCGGCTATCGCCTTGGCGCAGGGCTTGTGAGCGATCTTGCCGATCATTCTGACGCCGCTGCAACGCTCACTGAGATCGCCCAGGCTGCGCTGGGCGGACCAGGCCTGTGGCTGCGCGCCGAGCCGGACCACGATGCCGCGCAGGCCAAGGCGCTGGCGGCGCTGATTGCACAGGATGTGGGCCAGTGAAGCGGCGGCATTTCACTTTCGCCTGCGCTGGAAAGACGCTTGCCGCGACGCTGGATGAGGCTGCTGGCAAGGTGGGCCTGCTGATCGTCAACGGCGGTAACGAGACGCGCGCCGGAGCCTTCTCGGGACAGGCGCCACTGGCCGCCGCAATTGCCGCAACAGGCCATCCGGTGCTGCGCTTCGACCGGCGCGGGGTCGGCGACAGCAGCGGTGACAACGCAGGATTCCGGGGCGAAGCGGCTGACATTGCCGCCGCCCTCACCGTATTTCGCCAGCAGCAGCCGCAAGTGCGCCGCGTGGTGGCGTTCGGCAATTGCGATGCCGCCAGTGCCTTGCTGCTGGCTGGCGGCGCGGGGTGCGATGCGCTTGCGCTGGCCAATCCGTGGACCTTTGATGCCGTCGAGGCTGAACCCGACGCGCAATCAATCCGCCGCCGCTATCTCGCCAAGCTGCGCAACCCGCGTGAAGTCTGGCGGCTGGTGACGGGCGGCGTGTCGCTGACCAAACTGGCGGGCGGGTTGGCCAAGGCGGCCAGCACCGGTTCCGGCCGGAGCGGGCTGGTGGCCGAGATGATGCAAGCCATCGCGGGTTATTCCGGCCCCGTGCGCTACCTGCTCGCGGCCAATGACCGCACCGCGCAGGCATTCATGCATGCATGGCCCAAGTCGCTGGGGCAATGGCACGTCTGCGACGATGCAGGTCATTCGTTCGCCGAAGATCATGCAAAGTCATGGTTGATCAATCAGTTAGTGGCGCTACTTGACGAGCGGGCTCTACTTTACAAATAGGCTCTACTTTACAAATAGACGCTACTTTACAAATAGACTGGCCAACTCAACGTGGGTTGACCAGCGAAACTGGCCGACCGGACGCAAGTCCGCCAGGCGATAGCCATTTTCCCGCAGCAAGGCACCATCGCGCGACCAGCTAGATGGATTGCAGCTGATATAGGCGATGCGCGGCACGCCGCTGGTCGCCAACTGTTCGATCTGACTGCGCGCGCCGGCACGTGGCGGGTCAATCACCACCATGCCGAACTTCGCCAGCTCCGCAGGCTGCAAGGGACTGCGGAACAGGTCGCGATGGACCGCTTCCACGTTGGCCCCGTGAGTGCGGGCGGCGGCCTTGCACGCTAGCACGGCATCACGCGATGCCTCGCAGGCGGTCACTTGCGCCCTGCCCGCCATGGCGAAGGCGAATGTGCCCAGCCCGCTGAACAAGTCGGCCACGTGGCCCGCATCACCCTGCCACTCGCGCACGGCGTTGACGAGCGCCTGCTCACCGTCGCGTGTGGCCTGCAGGAAGGCGCCGGACGGCAGCGGTACGGGCACACCACCAAGGGTAACGGTGACGGGTTCGGGCTCCCAGAAGCTCTCCGGTCCATAGCCTTGATCGAGCGACAGCCGCGCAAGGCCGTTATCGCGGCAGAAATCCAGCAGGCCTTCGATCTGGTCCAGCCCGTCCACCTTGATGTTGCGGATGGCGCAATCGACGCCCTGATCGGCCAGCGTCAGGTCAATCAGCGCAGAGTACTTGTCCTTGCGCGGCGACAGCCAGGCCCGCAGCGGAGCGACCAGCGCGAACAGTTCCGGCACCAGCACGTGGCATTCCTTGATGTCGACCAGCCGGTGCGAACCGCCTTCGCTGAAACCGACCACCGCGCGCGCCCCGCCATTGACCGCATGCAGGGTGGCACGGCGGCGACTGCGCGGCGGCGACAAGTGTACCGGGCCGAGCAGTTCCGGCTCCAGCCCCTGCGAACGCGCGGCGTGGACTACCCGGCCGCCAACATACTCGGCCAAGGACGCATCGTCGCACTGCTGCAACTGGCACCCGCCGCACTTGCCGAAATGGCGGCACGGCGGATCGACGTGATGGTCCCCGCGCACCAGCGAGCCATCGGCCTGCACAGAGTCTCCGGGCGCGCTGAGCGGAACATGGCGGCCGGTGGCGGTAACCCCGTCGCCTTTGGCGGCGAGGCGGATAATGACTTCAGCTTCGCTCACAGCATGGCCCGGTAAGCTGCTGGAATATGGTGCACAAGATCCCCTGCGGAAAACGCCGGACCCGCCAGCCGGGCAGCTTCCGCGTGAAGCCAGCAGCCTTCCAGCGCGATGCCCATCGGACTTTCCATGCCCACCGCCATGCGGCTGGCGATCAGGCCCGCCAGCACATCGCCGGTCCCCGCAGTGCTGAGCCAGCTGGTCGCGGGCGGCATGATGGTAACCGGAGTGGCGGGCGCGGCCAGCATGGTATCCGGCCCTTTGGCCACCACCACGCCTTCCAGCGCTTCGGCAAGGTCGCTTACCTGTTCGATCCGGTCGAGCCCCACGCTGCCGAACGTCTGGCCCAGCGCATCCAGCTCGCCCGCGTGCGGGGTGACAATCAACGGGCTGAGGCGACCTTCAAGCATGTCGGGGGTCAGCAGGTGCAGCGCATCGGCATCGCACACAGTGGGCAAATCGCAGCCGAGCACAAAGGCCAGCCGGTCGCGCGCTTCCTTGCTTCTGCCCAGCCCCGGCCCGACCAGTAGCGCGCCCAGCCGCACGTCGGACAACAACTCGTCCAGACCGTCCGAAACGACCACCAGCTCGGGCGGAACCGGACCGGGATCGCCGTTGGAAAACAGCTTCACATAGCCCGCCCCGCCACGGATCGCAGCGGTTGCCGCCAGCACCGCGGCACCGGGCATTTCGCCACCGATAACCGCCAGCATCCCGCGGCTGTACTTGTGTGCATCGGGCTCGGGCTCGGCCAGCAGCGGGCGGAAAGCCGCCTGCGCCACATCCCAGCCTTGTGGCACGCCGATATCGACCAGCCGCCGCTCACCCATCAGTTGCATCGCGGGCATCATCCAGTGCGCGAACTTCCAGGCGCCCAGCGCAATCGTCAGGTCGTGGATCGGCAGGGTGTCATTGAGCACCTCGCCGCTGTCGCAATCGATGCCGCTGGGCACGTCCACTGCCACGCAGTTCTCGTGCGCGGCCGCCAGTTCGCACAACAGGGTCTCAAGCTCCTGATCGATCATGCGCGCCATGCCGCTGCCGAACAGGCAATCGACAAACACACCGCCTTTTGCGTTGTTGACCGGCTCTCCGCCCCACGCTGCCTTCGCGGCACGCGCAGCGGGGGTCTTGGGGCTGAGGGGCGCAACCACGTTGACCTTCAGGCCCCGCTCGGCCAGCACGCGGGCGATGACATAGCCATCCCCACCATTGTTGCCCGGCCCGCACATGACGGTGACCGAGCGCCCGGCGGCAATCCGCCAGATCCATTCCGCCGCCCCGCGCCCGGCGCGTTCCATCAGCGTGGACACGGTCTCGCCAGCATCGATCAGCGCCTGTTCGGCCGCCTTCATCTGCTCGATGGTAAGGATCTGGCTATTGTGCATCGGCTGCGATCAGGACTTGCGGCACCACATAGCGATCCTGCCCCACGGTAACTGCGAACGAGCCTTCCTGCGCCACCACGGCAGCGCTGTCCGCGCCATCGGCAGCGATCAGGCCGGTTTCACCGGGCAACACGATAAAGCGCCGGAAAGCACCATCGGGGTGATGGATGATGAGGTTGGTGGCCCCTTCGGCGTGCACTTTTTCAATCACGCAATCATCAGCCAGTTCGCTTGCCCCGGCCACGGCGCATGCAACAGTGTCACCCTCCGGCTCGGGAGCAGCATCCGGACCCGAACAGGCGCCAAGCAATCCCGCCAACCCCAAGCCCAGCCAGCGGCGGCAATCAGCCGCGCTTGAGTTGAGTGACATCGCGCACCGCCCCCTTGGAGGCGCTGGTGGTCATCGCGGCATAGGCCTGCAGGGCGGCCGATACCTTGCGCGGACGTTCCGCCGCAGGGTGCCAGCCAGCTTCGTCCTGATGGCCCCGCCGGCTGGCCAGTTCGGCATCGTCCACCGCCAGGTGGATAGTGCGGTTGGGAATGTCGATCTCGATCAGGTCGCCATCGCGCACCAAGCCGATCTCGCCGCCTTCGGCCGCTTCGGGCGAGGCATGGCCGATCGAGAGGCCCGAGGTGCCGCCCGAAAAGCGCCCGTCGGTCAGCAAGGCGCAGGCTTTGCCCAGCCCCTTCGATTTCAGGTAGCTGGTGGGATAGAGCATCTCCTGCATCCCCGGTCCGCCACGCGGTCCTTCATAACGGATCACCACCACGTCACCCGCCACCACCTGATCGGTGAGGATTGCGGCCACGGCAGCATCCTGGCTTTCATAAACCTTGGCCGGGCCGGTGAATTTCAGACTGCCCTCGTCCACGCCGGCCGTCTTCACGATGCAGCCTTCGCGGGCAATGTTGCCGAACAGCACGGCAATGCCGCCGTCCTGCGAGAACGCGTGTTCCTTGCTGCGGATCACCCCGTTCTGGCGGTCGGTATCCAGTTCCTTCCAGCGGCGGTTCTGGCTGAAGGCGACCTGCGTGGGCACCCCGCCCGGCGCGGCCTTGTAGAATTCCTGCACCATCGGGTTGTTGGTCAGGCGAATGTCCCAATCGGCAATGGCATCGCCCAGCGTGGGGCTGTGCACCGTGGGCAGCGCGGTGTGGAGCAGACCGGCGCGGTCAAGCTCGCCCAGAATGGCCATGATGCCGCCCGCGCGGTGCACGTCTTCCATGTGCACATCAGCCTTGGCCGGGGCGACCTTGGACAGGCACGGTACCTGGCGGCTCAGCCGGTCGATATCCTGCATGGTGAAATCCACGCCCGCTTCATGCGCGGCGGCGAGCAGGTGAAGCACGGTGTTGGACGATCCACCCATGGCGATATCCAGCGTCATGGCGTTTTCGAATGCGGCGAAGCTGGCGATGGTGCGCGGGAGCACGCTGTCGTCGTCCTCCTCGTACCAGCGCTTGGCCAGCGTCACCACCAGCCGTCCGGCCCGCTCGAACAAGCCCTTGCGGTCGGCGTGAGTGGCCAGTTGCGATCCGTTGCCGGGCAGCGACAAGCCCAGCGCCTCGGTCAGGCAGTTCATCGAATTGGCGGTGAACATGCCGCTGCACGATCCGCA
>JAZKFK010000094.1:0-2070 GCA_040386475.1 Pseudomonadota bacterium
CACGAGTCGCGGTTCACGCAAAGGTTACATGCGTTATGGTTGCGCCGCTAACCAGGCAGCGCAGCCCTCGCCTGCCAGTGGATCAGCGCGCGGGAACCGCCAGTTCACGGGTGCGCGGCAGGACCAGCAGGCGCAGCGGTTCCTGCCCGGTCAGATAGCGCTGGGCCAGCAGCCGGATTTCCTCCGGCGTGGTGCCAAGGTAATCGCTGCCCAGCGTCGGCAGGTTGAGCAGCCGGTCATTATCGAACGTGCCGCCCTGCAACTGCTGCAACCAGAACCCGTGGCTTGGCTCGGCGCGCAGCAGGTTCTGGCGCACCGGCTCGATCACGCGCGCCAGCTCATCCGCGCTGGGTCCGTTGGCGGCCAGGTCCGCCACGATCTCGTCAACTTCGGCAAAGAAGGTGTCGACCGACCCGGTCTGCAGTTGCACCAGCGCCATCAGGTATCCGCCGTCGCCATTGTCGCGCGGCCAGCTGGATGTGGCGAACGGAGTGTAGCTCGCCCCTTCCGCCTCGCGCAGCTGTTCAAGCAGGCGGTTGCTGAGCAATTGCGACAGCAGGTCCAGCTTGCGCGACAGTGGCAGCCCGGCAGAGCCACCACCGGTGGGCCAGGCGATTACGGCTGCCGCCTGGTTGGCATCGCCGGAATGGTACAGCACCCGCCGCTCGCCGCCGGTCGCCATCGGGCGGATCGGCATTGGCGCGGCGCTTGGCGCAAGCTCCTCGCGCGGCGGCAGGGCGCCGAAAGTGCGCGACAGCGCGGCCACGGTCGCCTCGGGATCGATATCGCCAAACACCGACACTTCCACCGGGCCTTGTTGCAGCATGCGCGACCAGATGCGGCGGAACTCGCTGGCGGTGGTGGCGCGGATCGCGGCGGGATCGGGGGTAACAAAACGCGGATCCTGCCCGTGCAGCTGCGCATCCAGATCGCGGCCCAGCACGCTCATCGGATCGCTGTCCAGCGCATCATAGCCCAGCACCATGCTGGCCTTGACCCGCTCCACCGGCCCAACATCCCAGCGCGGCATGGCCAGCTTGGCAGCGAACAGGTACAGCTGGTCGGCCAGGTCTTCCTGCCGGGTGTCGCCGGTAAAGGTGAACACCCCGTCACCGATATCGAAGCCCAGCCCCAGCTTGCGCCCCGCACCCACGCGGTCCAGTTCGTTCTGGCCCAGTTCGCCCATGCCCGATGCCATCAGCGCCCGTGCACCCAGTTCGATGTAAGGCGCCTCCTCTTCGGTAAAGGCCGCGCGGCCACCGCCAAAGCGCACCTGCACCGTCACGCGGCCCGGCTCGTTATTGCTGTCGCGGATCATCGCGCGCACGCCATTGGCAAAATCCATCCGCTCGGTGGTGGCGAACAGGCCGGTGCCCAGTGCATCGCGGACCAGCGGTTCGGACGGGGTGCCGATTGGGGCCAGCGTGTCAAACGAGATCGCCGCCGTCTGCTGACCAGCCGAGGTGTCCACCGTCACCGGAGCCAGCAGCGCCGTGCGCAACTGGTCAGCCGTCGCTTCGGCCGGATCGGGCGTCAGCAGCAGGCCGCGCACCACGTTTCCGCCAAACAGCGTGCGCGTGTGCTCCAGCAATGTTTGCGGCGTGATCCTGTCACGCATGGTGCGGAAGACTTCGAGGAATGTTTCGGGCGAAGCCACCGCCTCGCGGATATTGACCGCGTTGACGATGGTATCGGCCAGTTGGCCGGTGGACTGGATCTGCGCCTGCGCCACCATGTCCACAAAGCTGATGTCCAGCCCGGCCACGGCGCGCTCAATCTCGTCCTCGGTGGGCGGGCTGGCAAGCGCGGCAGCGATCACTCCGCGCACTTCGGCCAGCGGGGTCTGCCAGTCGGCCGTCAGCGGGGCGAACGAGACGAAGGTGGCATCGGCAGAGCGGCTGACGTCCTGCTGCTGCACCGTGGCATAGAGATAGCTGGCGCCATCGCGAGCGCGCTCCTCCAGCCGGCGGTTGAGGATCGCCTGGGCCACGGCATCGATCAGCAGGCCGCGGTTGTATTCAAGGTTATCGGTGATCTCGTCCCACGGACGCATCACGGCATAGATCACCG
>JAZKFK010000095.1:0-5874 GCA_040386475.1 Pseudomonadota bacterium
GCAATGGCCATCACGGTGGACGAACCCTGCGAATGCTCGGTCACGCCCAGGCCGTAATAGATCGCGCCGTTGCCGCCAGTGGCATAGAGGCGCGCGGCTTCCCGAAGCGTGGTGGCAGGCACCTTGGTCACTGGCTCCAGGTATTCCGGGCTGTGACGCATGTCGGATACGAAGCGCGCCCAATCCTGGTATTCGTCCCAGTCGCACCGCTCGCGGATGAAGGCCTCGTCGGCCAGCCCCTCGGTCACGATCACGTGGGCCAGACTGGTCAGCACGGCCACGTTGGTGCCAGGCTGCAGCGGCAGGTGATGATCGGCCTTGATGTGGGCACTCTTGACCAGGTCGATCTTGCGCGGATCGATCACGATCATCTTCGCGCCCTGGCGCAAGCGCTGCTTCATGCGGCTGCCGAACACGGGGTGGGCATCGGTGGGATTGGCCCCGATGACGATGAACACGTCGACGTCCTCGACGCTGTCAAAGTCCTGCGTGCCGGCGCTGGTGCCGAAGGCGTTGGACAAGCCAAAGCCGGTGGGGCTGTGGCACACGCGGGCGCAGGTATCGACGTTGTTGGCGCCAAAACCGGCCCGGATCAGCTTCTGGACGAGGAAGGTTTCCTCGTTGGTGCAGCGGCTGGAGGTGATGCCGCCCAATGCGCGCGCGCCGCTTTCGGCCTTGATCGACTTGATGCGACCAGCGGCAAAGCCAATGGCTTCTTCCCAGCTGACTTCGCGCCACGGCTGGTCGATCCGTTCACGGATCATCGGCTTGGTCACGCGGTCGGCGTGGTTGGCATAGCCCCAGGCGAAGCGGCCCTTGACGCACGAGTGGCCGTGATTGGCCTTGCCGTCCTTCCACGGCACCATGCGCACCAGCTGTTCGCCGCGCATTTCGGCGCGGAACGAGCAGCCGACGCCGCAATAAGCGCAAGTGGTGACAACGGCGCGCTCAGGCTTGCCGATCTCGATAACCGACTTTTCGTTCAGCGCAGCCGTGGGGCAGGCCTGCACGCAGGCGCCGCACGAGACGCATTCCGAGCCGAGGAAATTGTCGGTCTTTTGGCCTGCCGAAATCACGCTGGCAAAGCCGCGTCCATCCACGGTCAGCGCAAAGGTGCCCTGCACTTCATCGCACGCGCGCACGCAGCGGCTGCAGACGATGCACTTGGAACTGTCGAACGCGAAATAGGGGTTGGAGCCGTCCTTGGCCTTGTTCAGGTGATTGTCGCCCTCATAGCCATAGCGCACATCACGCAGGCCCACGTTGGCGGCTTGGTCCTGCAACTCGCAATCGTTGTTGGCGGAGCAGGTGAGGCAATCGAGCGGGTGATCGGAGATGTACAGCTCCATCACGCCCTTGCGCAGCTTGTCCAGCTTGGGGGTCTGCGTCTTCACCTTCATGCCGGGCATCACCGGCGTGGTGCAGCTGGCGGGAGTGCCGCGCATGCCTTCCACTTCCACCAGGCACAAACGGCAGCTGCCGAACGCCTTGACGTTATCGGTGGCGCACAATTTGGGGATATCGCCACCGGTTACGGCGGCGGCGCGCATCACGCTGGTGCCGGCGGGCACGGTGACTTCGCGGCCATCGATGGTCAGCGTGACCTGATCGGTCGAGCGGCTCTCGGGCGTGCCGAAATCCTTCTGGCGTTCGTATCCCATTATCTGTGCTCCAGGGCGGCCAAATCCGCCGGGGTATTGATGTTTGCAGGTGCAAGCGTGCTGGTCACGGCCCGTGCGTTCACGGCCTTCGCGAATGCCAGCATCGAATGGCGTCCTTCACTCTGGAGGATCGCCTCGACTGCTTCGGCAGTATCACTTAACCAATGCCCGATAACGGGCTGGCTTTCAAGATAGGCCGAAGGCGGTGACAGTTCCTCGACCAGTGTTTCGGGCAAGTCGGCGCAATCGACCCCGCAGGTGACTACGCTGGCATAGCCCATGTCCTGTGCATGGCGCAGTGCCGCGGCAATTCCACCCAGCGGCCCCATGCCGGCGCGCGGCCAATCGGGCAGGCAGAAGGCCGGGCCAGCTTCACGCCCGACGATGACGACGAGGTCGCACATGGCGTTCAACGCATCGACCGCGCGGATCAGCAGGCTGCGCCCGTCCAGTTCCGCCAGCGCCTTGTCGCTGCCGAACCGCGTGGACATGCCGCCTGCCAGGACCGCGCCCATGATCATCTACTCGGCGGCCTCGGCCATGGCAGCGGCTGCTTCGGGCGAGAAGTCTTCAGGCCAGTGCTTCAGCGCGCTCATCACCGGATACGGCGTGAAGCCGCCCAGCGCGCACAGCGAGCCGAACTTCATCGTTTCGCACAGGTCGGCCAGCAGTTCGACTTCCTCGGCCACCGAGCGGCCGCGATCCTTAATCGTGTTCTGCATCTGCGGTGCCAGTTCGATCACGTCACGCTGGCGGCCGCCACTGCGGATACGGTCGATCAGCTCGACCCCGCGAGTGGAGCCGATGCGGCACGGGGTGCACTTGCCGCAGCTTTCCGCCGCGCAGAACTCCATCGCAAAGCGGGCCATGCCGCCCATGTCGGCGCTCTCGTCGAACACGGTGATACCGCCGTGGCCGATCAGCGCGTCAGCGGCGGTATAGGCCTCGTAATCGAACACGATGTCGAACTGCGAGGGGTGCAAGTAAGCGCCCAGCGGGCCGCCCACCTGCACTGCCTTGACCGGTAGGCCTGAGGCGGTGCCGCCGCCGACATCGTAGATCAGCTCACGCAAGGTGATGCCGAACGCCACTTCGTACAGGCCGCCCTGCTTGATGTTTCCAGCCAGCTGGATGGGCATGGTGCCCTTCGATCTGCCCATGCCGTGTGTGGCGTAATGGGCCGATCCGCCCTCGGCCAGGATGTGCGGCACTGCCGCAAGGCTGAGCACGTTGTTGACCACGGTGGGGCGGCCCATGAAGCCTTCCAGCGCGGGCAGCGGCGGCTTGGCGCGCACTTCGCCGCGCTTGCCTTCCAGGCTGTTGAGCAGCGACGTTTCCTCGCCGCAGACATAGGCACCAGCGCCCACGCGCACTTCGCAGCGGAACGGCGCGATAATGTCAGCACTCAGCGACAGCGCGCCGTTGAGCTTGCGGATCGCATCGGGATATTCGCTGCGGACGTAGATATAGCCCTGCGTGGCGCCAACGGCTTCACCGGCAATCGCCATGCCTTCGATCAGGGCATAGGGATCGCCTTCCATCACCATGCGATCGGCAAAGGTGGCGCTGTCGCCTTCGTCGGCGTTGCAGACGATGTACTTTTGCGAGGCCTTGGCACCGGCCACGGTCTTCCACTTGATGCCGGTCGGGAAGCCCGCGCCGCCGCGACCGCGCAGGCCACTTTCCAGCACGTCGGCGATGATCTGTTCCGGCCCGATCTGGCGCGCGCGCATCAGACCTTCCCAGCCGCCGGTGGCGGTGTAATCGTCCAGGTTCATCGGCCGCGTCTTGCCAGCGCGGGCAAAGGTCAGGCGGGTCTGGCCCGTGATGAACGGATGGTTGGCAATCACGCCGATGGCCTTGTCGGACGAACCATCGAGGATCGCGTCGACATCCTCGAGAGTGGCAGGACCGAAGCCTTTTCCATCAACCTCGACCAGCGGCTCCAGCCACTGCATGCCCCAGCTGGATGTGCGGTGCACTTCATGGCCCAGCTTGGCGAAAGCCGCCGCCAGCGCATCGGCGCCAAGTGCGCGGGCCAGGGCGTCGTCGGAAATCTTGATCAGCATCATGCGTTCTCGATGATCTTGGCCAGACCCGCGGCGTCGAGGCGCGAGTGCAGCTTGTCGCCCACGCGGGCGTTGGGGCCAGTGGCGCACAGGCCCAGGCAATAGACGGTGTGCAGCTTCACCCGGTCACCGGCAGCGGCCTTGGCTTGCGCCACCATGCCTTCCACGCCGCGTGCCTTGCAGGCCTCGGCGCGGCACAGCTGGACCACCGGGCGGGGATCGGCCGTGGGCGTGAAATCGTGGTAGAAGCTGACCACCCCGTGCACTTCAGCGCGGCTGAGGTTGAGCAGGCCGGCAAGGATCGCCTCGGCCTCCACATCGACGCAGCCGAACGCCGCCTGCACATCATGCAGGATCGGCAGCAGCGGCCCTTCGCGGTGGGCGTGGTCGGCGACGATCTCGCCAATTCTCTCTTGCTTGGTGCTCATGATATCAGGTCAGGCTTTCAGGCGTTCGGCGTGCCAGCCGACATGGTCGGCCAGGAACGTGGAGATGAAGTAGTACGAATGATCGTAGCCGGGTTGAATACCGACGGTGGCCCGCATCCCGGCCTTGGCGACCGCTTCCTGCAACAGGTGCGTTTTCAGCTGGTCAGCCAGGAAATTGTCAGCTCCGCCCTGGTCCACCAGCAGATCGGGCAGGCGCGCGCCGTCTTCGATCAGGGCGCAGGCATCGTATTCGCGCCACGCGGCCTTGTCCGGACCGAGATAGCCGCCGAGTGCCTTCTCGCCCCACGGGCAATTGAGCGGGCTGACGATCGGCGAGAACGCGCTGACCGAGCGATACCTGGCCGGGTTACGCAAACCGATGGTCAGTGCCCCGTGGCCGCCCATCGAATGGCCGGTGATGCCCACCCGGTCCATATCCGCCATCGCGAAGTTGGCGGCGAGGACCTGCGGCAGTTCGTCCTCGATATAGCTGCGCATGTGGAAGTGCTGGCTCCACGGCGCCTGTGTGGCGTTGACGTAGAACCCCGCGCCCTGGCCGAAATCATAGCCCTCGTCGTTCGGCACGCCGTCACCCCGCGGGGACGTGTCCGGCGCCACGAAGATAATACCGTGGGCGGCGCAGGCGGCGCGATATTCGCCCTTTTCGGTCACGTTGGCGTGAGTGCAGGTCAGGCCCGACAGGTACAGCAGCACCGGCAGCTTTTCGCCTTCGGCATGATCGGGCACGAACACGCTGAAAGTCATCGCCGTACCCGTGGCAGACGACGCATGCGTATAGACGCCTTGCGTGCCGCCGTGGCTGCGGTTGGTGCTGACCGTTTCCATGCCGGGGGTTTCGGAGGTCATTGTCCTGCGTCCATCACATCGGGCACAAGGCGCACAGCTTGTGGCCGTCTGGATCGCGCAGGTAAGCGAGGTACAGCTTGCGCGTGCCCATGTCGCGCAGGCCCGGCGGGTCTTCGCAAGCGGTCCCACCGGCAGCCAGACCGGCTTCGTGCCAGGCGTGGCACTGTTCCGGATTGTCCATCAGCAGGCCCACGGTGCTGCCATTGGCCACGCTCGCCGGTTCGCCGTTCAAGGGCCGGGTGATGATCAGCACGCCGCCCTTGTGATCATACCGCACGCGGGGGCGGACCGGATCGGCTGCGCCGGGTACGCCGCCAACAGCGGTGAAGATCGCATCGTAGAAGGTCTTCGACCGTTCCAGATCGTTCGAGCCGAGCATGTTGTGGCTGTACATTGCGCTTATCCGTCCACGTTAATGGTGAAGGCGCACAGCTTGTTGCCCACCTGGTCACGGGCATAGGCACCGTACATCGGCTGGCCGGGCATATCGCGGCGACCGGGAGGGCCATCGCAGGTGCCGCCATTGGCCAGCGCGGCGGCGTGCCAGGCGTCCACTGCCGCCGGATTCTTGGCCTGGAAGCCGATGGTGCCGCCGTTGGCGTGAGTGGCTGGCGCGCCATCACGCGGGCTGGCCACGCCGAACATGCCCGTTGCCGGGCTGCCATAGAAGCCGCCGTTTGGAGTTGGCTGGCCGGTCACGCCCAGCGCGGCGAAGGTCGCATCGTAGAACGCGCGACCTTCCTCCGGGCTGTGGCAACCGATCATCACATGGGTGAACACGTCACCGATCGCCTACATTGGCGGTGAACACGCAGATCTTGTGGCCGTCCGGATCGCGCAGGTAAGCGC
>JAZKFK010000096.1:0-1677 GCA_040386475.1 Pseudomonadota bacterium
GCTGTCAGGGGGGACCACGTGCCACAAGGCTCCATCACGCCAACGCTGTCATCGCGCCTGATGTGGCACTTGCTCGGCTGGCTGTACCGGATGAAGGGCTGGCATATCGAGGGCCGGGCGCCGGCCTTGCGCAAATGCGTGATCCTTGGCGCGCCGCATACCAGCAACTGGGATTTCGTGTTCTTTGCCGGGGGCGTGCGCGAACTGGGCATCCGGCCCAGCTTCATGGGCAAGCACAGCCTGTTCCGCTGGCCGCTGCGGCGGTTTATGCGGGATATGGGCGGGATGCCGGTCGATCGCTCGAAACCCGGTGGCTATGTCCGCGCCGTGATCCGCACCTTGCAGGAGGCGCAGGACATAGCACTGGTGATCGCGCCCGAAGGCACGCGCAGTTCCGACGGGCGCTGGCGCAGCGGCTTCTACCACATCGCCATGGGGGCCGGCGTGCCGATCGTGCCGGCCTGGTTTGATATTGCCCGCAAACGCGGCGGCATGGGTGAGCCGATCATGCCGACAGGCGATTACCACGCCGACATGGCGGTGATCCTGGCTTTCTATCGCAAGGCCATGCCCGATTGCCCGCGCTGGGCGGTGCTGGAGGCGAGCCTTGCGGAAGAGCCGCCCCAGCCAAAGTCGATCCGTCATGGCTGAGGCCTTGCTGGTCAACGCCGCCGGGCTGCTGGTGCTGGCGGCGGGGTGCTGGCTGTTGTCTCTGGCGCTGGACAAGGTGTCTTTTGTCGACGCCGTGTGGGGCGGCGGGATGGCGGCGCTGGCGCTGGCCAGCCTGATGCAGGCGCGCGAACCCGGTGCGCTGGTCCTGCTGCTGGCGGCAATGGTGATGATCTGGGGCCTGCGCCTCGCCGCTGCCATGCTGCGCCGCTTTCTACGCCACGGGGAGGATCCGCGCTATGTCCGCGTCATGGCGGCAGACCGCGCGGCGGGTCGGTTCGCTGTTGCCGCGCTGACCAAGGTGTGGCTGCTGCAAGGCGTGCTGCTGTTCGCCGTGTGCCTGTGCGCGCAGGCCGGCATCCTGGCCGCCGCGCCCGGACAAGCCATCGGCCCGCTTGGCTGGCTGGGGCTGGCGCTGTGGCTGCTGGGCATGACCTTTGAATGCGTGGGTGACTGGCAACTGGCGCGGTTCAAGGCCGATCCGGCCAGCCGGGGGACGGTGATGGATCGCGGCCTGTGGCGCTATACCCGCCACCCCAACTACTTTGGCGATGCCTGCCTGTGGTGGGGCATATGGCTGGCCAGCACCGAGACCGGCTTGCTGGCGGCGCTGGCCGGATTGCCCGGCCTTGCCTTCCTCACCTTCACGCTCACCAGATGGTCGGGCGCGGGGATGACCGAGACGGCGATGGCCGCAAAATACGGCCCCGCCTTCACCGATTACGTGCGCCGCACGCCCGCCTTCATACCATGGATTCCGCGCCGACCCTGAATATCCAGGCCCTAAATATCGAGGTTGGCCACGTTCAGGGCATTATCCTGGATGAACTCGCGGCGCGGCTCCACCACGTCACCCATCAGGCGGGTGAAGATCTCGTCGGTCACGTCGGCGTCTTCCACCTTCACCTGCAGCAGGATGCGGTTGTCGGGGTCGAGCGTGGTTTCCCACAATTGCTCGGCGTTCATTTCGCCCAGGCCCTTGTAGCGCTGCATGGCCAGGCCCTTGCG
>JAZKFK010000097.1:0-1650 GCA_040386475.1 Pseudomonadota bacterium
TCTGGTGCGAACGGCCATCGCAGAACAATTGCCCCAGCGTCTTTTCGTGCCAGGCAATCCCGTGGGCATCGACCAGCGCGATGAAATCCTGCGCCGTGTACCTGCTGAGCGCCGACTTGGCGAAGTGCGGGTTGGCCGACAGGTAGCGGTCTGGCGCGGTGTGGACATTGGTGAAATTGCATCGTCCGCCGCCGGAGATAAGGATCTTCTTCCCCGGCTCGTCGGCATGGTCGAGCACCAGCACCCTGGCGCCATTTTGCGCGGCGATTGCCCCGCAGAACAGCCCCGCCGCTCCGGCGCCGAGCACAATGGCGTCATAATCCGCCACGTCAGGCGGCGGCGATGCGGGCGGCGTGATCCTGCACCAGCGCGATCATATTGGGCACGCCCTGGGTGCGGTTGCTGGATAACTGGTTCTTCAGGTCGAACGGCGAAAGGGCCGCCCCCACGTCCATCGCGGCGACTTCGGCCGCAGGCTTGTCCTGCACCGCGGCGATCACCAGTGCGACGATGCCCTTGGTGATGGCGGCGTTGCTGTCAGCCAGAAAGTGCAGCTGTTCCGCCTCTCCGGTGGGATAGACCCACACTTGCGCCGAACAGCCGCGGACCAGCGTGGCATCAGTCTTCAACGGCTGCGGCATGGGATCCAGTTCACGCCCCAGCTCGATCAGCAGGCGATAGCGGTCATCGCCGTCGAGGAATTCGTATTCTTCCAGAATGTCGGACAGAGTGCGCATGGCGCCGCATTTAGCGAAAGCGCCCGGCAAATCCACCCCGTCTTCCGGACCATGGCTCTTAAAGGTCCACCCCGTTGGCAATCGCTTCCAGTTTGCGGATGCGTTCCTTCAGGTCGGCGATCTCGATCCGGTGCATGCCTTCACGCGATCCGCCTTCCAGTTCCGGGCCAAGGCCCCCGGAGTGGCGGCGCAAGTCCAGCTCGCGTTCCTTCAGCGCCAGCCAGCCCTGCCAGCCGCGCAGGGCGGCGGTGGCTAGGATCACAAGGCCAAACAGCGAGCAGGTGGCCAATATGATCTGTTCGGTGAACATCGTTTCTGTCCTCCTACTTGTCGCGCAGGCGCTCGATCTCGTCCGAGAGCGTGCGGGTATCGTGGGTATCGGTGGCGATGCGTTCCAGCACCTTGATCCGCTCGCGCAGGTCTTCCACCTCGCGTTGCAGTTCCGCCTCGCGCGCCTGATCCAGCTTGTGCAGCTGGCCCTCGGCATCCTCGACATGGCCGGTGCGGGCAAGGTTCCGCTGGCGCATCAGATCATAGGCCAGGCCCGCGATCACGATGATCAGCATGAAGGTGAAGAAGTTCACTGCACTTTCTCCCCGGTGCGCTGCGGCATGACCAGCGGCGTCCCGCCATCGCGGCGTAACGCGTCGATCTCGGCTGCCAGGGTTGTGCCTTGCGCGCCATCTGTGGCGATCCGTTCCAGTACGCGCAGGCGTTGCTCCATTTCGTCCAGCCGCGCGGTGACATGCGGCGATGAACCGGCAGAGATGCCCGCTGCCAGTTCCTTCTCGCGGTGCCTGTACTCCATCGCCCGCTTGGAAACGCGGCCGATGGTGCCCATCACGATGGCGGTTACTACGATGATGAAGCCGAAAATCAGGAACAGGTTGGGGTCCATCGGTCTCGTTCCCTT
>JAZKFK010000098.1:0-1913 GCA_040386475.1 Pseudomonadota bacterium
CACCCTGTCCGCCACTTGCGCGGCCGCTGATGCGTCAAATATGCACCGCCCGCCCGTAGGCCGCCAGCACAGACTCATGCATTGATTCGCTGATCGTCGGGTGCGGGAAGATCGTCTGCATCAGCTCTGCTTCAGTCGTCTCCAGCGTTTTGCCGATGACGTAACCCTGGATCATCTCCGTCACTTCCGCGCCGATCATGTGCGCGCCAAGCAGTTCGCCGGTCTTGGCGTCGAACACGGTCTTCACGAAGCCTTCGGCCTCGCCCAGCGCGATGGCCTTGCCATTGCCGATAAAGGGGAACGTGCCCGCCTTGACGGTATAACCCGCTTCCTTGGCCTTCGCCTCGGTCAGGCCCACGCTGGCGATCTGCGGGTGGCAATAGGTGCAGCCGGGGATGTTGCCGCGATCCAGCGGGTGCGGGTGGACGTCCTTGTTGCCCAGTTCCCTGGCGATAGCCTCGGCAGCGGTCACGCCTTCATGGCTGGCCTTGTGCGCCAGCCACGGACCGGGCGTGCAATCGCCGATGGCCCACAGGCCCTTTGACTTCGTGCGACCATAGGGATCGATCTGGATGAAGCCGCGATCCATCTCGACCAGCTTTTCCAGTCCCACATTCTCGGTGTTGGGCACGATGCCGACAGCGACAATGCAGTGACTGAAATCGGCGGCTTCCACTTTGCCGTCCTTAAGCTTGATCCTGGCGGAGATGCCCTTGTCGGAAACCTTCAGCTCCTCAACGCCCGCGCCGGTCTTGATGGCAATGCCCTGCTTCGTCAGCGCCTTTTCCAGGAAGGCGGAAACGTCCGCATCCTCCACCGGCACCACCCGGTCGAGCATTTCCACCACGGTCACTTCGCAGCCGATGTCGTTGTAGAAGCTGGCAAATTCGATGCCAATGGCGCCGGAACCGATGACCAGCAGCTTGGTGGGCTTTTCGGGCGGCGTCATCGCATGGCGATAAGTCCACACGCGCTTGCCATCCGCCGGAGCAAACGGCAGGTCACGCGCACGGGCGCCGGTGGCCACGATCACGTGCTTGGCGGAAAGTTGCTCTTCCCCCTTGTCGCCCTTCACCGTCATCGTGGTGGGGCCGGTCATCGTGCCGGTGCCCATGTGCACGGTGATCTTGTTCTTCTTCATCAGGTGCGTGACGCCGGAATTCAGCTGCTTGGCCACGCCCCGGCTCCGCTTGACGATTGCCGCAAGGTCCGCTTCGATCGCGCCCGCAATCTTCAGGCCATAGTCGCTGGCGTGCTGGGCAAAGTGCATGATCTCGGCCGAACGCAGCAGCGCCTTGGTCGGGATGCAGCCCCAGTTGAGGCAAATGCCACCCAACAGCTCACGCTCCACGATGGCGGTTTTCAAACCCAGCTGCGCGCAGCGGATCGCCGCGACATAGCCACCGGGGCCGGAACCAAGAACGATAACGTCGTATTGGGTGGTCATCTGCTGCTCCAACTACCCTTCGATTGGGCGGGGTTTGCCGTTGTCATCAATCGCCACGAAGGTGAACTTCGCTTCTGTCACCTTGCTTGCCTCGTCAACATGGCGCGGGCGGCGCCAAGCTTCGACGGCGATGGTCAGGGAGGTGCGACCGACGCGCTCGATAGTGGCATAGACCGAAACTTCGTCGCCCACCTTCACCGGTTCGTGAAACTGCATGCCGTCCATCGCCACGGTCACCGCGCGGCCACGGGCATAGCGGGCGGCGGTGAGGCCGGCGGCGCTGTCCATGATCGACAGCAGCCAGCCGCCGAAGATGTCCCCATAGGCATTGGTATCCGCCGGCATGGCGGTTACGCGAATGGCGGGATCACGGGTTTCCATCAGCGCGGGCGCTTCAGGCCAGCAGCCCCAGCGGGTTCTCGCACAGTTCCTTGAACACCTTCATCAGCTGTGCGCCGTCCGAACC
>JAZKFK010000099.1:0-2918 GCA_040386475.1 Pseudomonadota bacterium
AGCGAGCCGTTGCCGTTGTCGTCGTTCAGCTTGGCTGCACGCTCCAGCAGGCGGCTGTGGAGATAGAACACGTCACCCGGATAGGCTTCGCGGCCCGGCGGGCGGCGCAGCAGCAGCGACATCTGGCGATAGGCCACCGCCTGCTTCGACAAGTCATCATACACGATCACGGCATGCATGCCGTTGTCGCGGAAAAACTCGCCCATCGCGGCGCCGGTGTAGGGCGCGAGGTACTGCAGCGGAGCGGGCTCCGAAGCGGTGGCGGCGACCACGATGGAATATTCCATCGCGCCGTTCTCTTCCAGCTGGCGGACGATCTGCGCCACGGTGGAACGCTTCTGGCCCACGGCAACGTAGATGCAATAGAGCTTCTTGCTCTCATCCGTGCCGGCGTTGGCTTCCTTCTGGTTGATGAAGGTATCGATCGCCACGGCGGTCTTGCCGGTCTGGCGGTCACCAATGATCAGCTCGCGCTGGCCACGGCCAATCGGCACCAGGGCGTCAATCGCCTTCAGGCCGGTCTGCACGGGCTCGTGCACCGACTTGCGCGGGATGATGCCCGGGGCCTTCACTTCCACGCGGGTGCGGTTCACATCAACCAGCGGGCCCTTGCCGTCGATCGGGTTGCCGAGCGCGTCGACCACGCGGCCCAGCAGGCCCTTGCCCACGGGCACGTCCACGATGGTGCCGGTGCGCTTGACGCTGTCACCTTCGCGGATCGCCGAGTCGGAACCGAAGATCACCACGCCGACGTTGTCAGCTTCCAGGTTCAGGGCCATGCCCTGCACACCGTTGGCAAATTCCACCATCTCGCCGGCCTGGACATTGTCGAGGCCGTGGATGCGGGCGATGCCGTCACCCACCGACAGCACGGAGCCGACTTCGCTGACTTCGGCTTCGGTGCCGAAGTTGGCGATCTGGTCCTTGATGACCTTGGAGATTTCTGCTGCACGGATTTGCATGTTCAGCCTTTCGGTTGCGCGCTCAGGCGCTCTTCATCGCTTGAGAGAGGGAATTGAGGCGGGTGCGGATCGAGCTGTCGATCCGCTTGGAGCCGATGGTTACGACTAGACCACCCAGCAGGGCGGGGTCGACCTTCGACTTGAGCTTGACGGTGCGGCCTTCGCGGGCACGCAGGCGCGTTTCCAGATCTGTCAGTTGCGCGGCGCTCAGCGGGTGGGCGCTGGTAACCTCGGCGTTCACTTCGCCGCGCTGGCCGGCAGCGATCATGGCAAAGGCACGGATGATCGCTGGCAGATCGCCCACGCGGCGGTTCTGCGCCAGCACGCCCAGGAACCTGGTGGTCAGCGGCGACAGCTTGAGGTGCGCGCCCAGGCCTTCCACCACACGACCCAACTGGCTGCGCTTCACTTCCGGGTTACGGATCAGCGCGCGCAGTTCAGCCGATTCGCGCAGCGCGGAATCGATGGTCTCGAGATCGCCTTCAACAGCGGAGACAGTGCCCGCCTCTACTGCGAGGTCGAACAGGGCAGAGGCGTAACGCCCTGCCAGACTTGCCTTGATACCGGCGGAAAGCTCCACGCGTGAATGTCCCCTGCGAGGTTTCGAAGACGATAGGTTTCGCTTGCCGCTGGTTGGACTCAAACGGGTTGGTCCGGGCAAGGTTGGCGCGCGCCTAGCAGGGTGTTTGGCCCTATGCAACCCGGCGGGGCGGCAACTCGGGACAAGTCACCGGCCGGTGGGCGATGAATCGTTGCCGCAGGTATAGACCAGCCGCTCGTTCGGCCGGTCGGGCAAAAGTGCCAGCACCGCTTGCTGCTGGTCGCCCAGTTCGCTGGCAGCTTGCGGACCTGCATTGCAGGCCGGGGCCTGGTACGCGGCGCGCACGTCGCGCAAGGCCGCCATCTGGGTGCGGTCAAGCAGGTAGCGTTCGACCACATATTCATCGCGCTGCGGATCGAAGCGGTTAACCGAGACGGCGTCTTCGTCGCCCGGCACGAACACGCGGCTCCAGTCGCCACCGGTAGCACCATATTGCGTGCGGCCGTTGACGCAGCCCTGTTCCGTCCAGACCAGCGGGAGTGATTCGACCGGCGCACCCAGCACCCGGCTGCGAGCGGTATCCAGCGTGCAACTGAGCTGGCCGCCACTGGTGCCTTGCGGGACAGGCGCGGTGTCGGCTTCGGTCATGGCGCTGCGCAAGGCATCCTCCAGCCGCTCCTGGATGTCCTTATAGTCTGGGCGCGAAAGCCAGGCGGCCAACATGACGATCAGCGCGACCACGGCCACCGATCCGCCGATCGCCCGCTGGCGCATGTCGGCTCGCTGGTGCGAGTATGCGACATACCCTGCGCCGCCGGTGAGAATGAGCAGGGCCAGCAGGCTGAGCGCCGTGCCGTTGCTGCGTTCATCCAGCACCTGGAATTCGATCTCGCGGCGCAGTTCGTCGCTGCGGCGGGCCTCGGTGGCTTCAGCCTGCGCGGCCTCGCGTTCGGCGGACAGCGACTGCCGCTCGGCCCGGTCGCGTTCGGCCGCTTCCAGTTCGTCGAGGCTGCGGCACGGCAGCGAATTCATCTGCGGGGTGATCGAATTGGCGCGCAGGAAGGGGAGCAGCTCGCGCATGGTGACAGCGAAGAAGAACTCGGCCTCGGTGGCGTTGCTCTCCGCGCCGAACGAGTTGACGCCAATCACCCGTCCGCATTGGTCCACCAGCGGCCCGCCGCTGTTCCCGCGTGCGATGGCGGCGGTGTGCAGCAGCGTGTCGAACTCGCGGCTGGGGCGCCGACCGGACAGGAACCCCTGGCTGGTCACCGGCGGCTGGGCGCGGAAGATGTCGTCCTCGCCCAGGCCCTGCGCCATGTCCACATTCATGGGATAGCCGATGGCGAACACGGACGTGGAGTTGGCCGGGGCATTGCCGGCGATGGTCAGCGGCGCCAGCCGCATGGGCCGCGTGG
>JAZKFK010000100.1:0-1955 GCA_040386475.1 Pseudomonadota bacterium
TTCAGGTTCTGGATCCGCGTGTCCTGCGCGGCCGGCGTTTCAGCCGTCCGGTAGGCCTGCACCAGGCTCCCGTGCCGGTTCCGCACATGCGCCGCCAGCGCCGCCTGCTCGCCCAGCCCGTTGCCCGGCAACTGAGCAGCCGCCGTGAAGTCCAAGCCCTCGGCCACCACCGGGCCCAGTGTCCCGTCCGCCAGCAGATACCGGAAGTTCTCCCCGTTCGCCTTCATCGGATATCCGGCCTCCCCGTTGGCCAGCCCGTTGAGCGTCACCACCCGGATCAGCCCCGGTGCCCCCGGCAGCATCCCCGTCCCCAGGCTCCCCGCCTTGTAAACCGGCGTGCCCGCGCTGCCGTCATCCTTCAGCAGCGCCATGGACAGCACCCGTGATCCTGGCGTGAGGTCCGGGTCCCACGCAAACTGCACCCCGCCGATCTGCGGGAACTGCCCCTGCCCGGCCCCCTGCGACACTCCGTGCTCCAGGATGGCCTTCAGCCCTGCGGGCGTCGTCTCAAACATCATCAGCCGCTGGTTGCCCCTCAGCGCGTTTTCAATGTCCAGCTGCGAGATCCCGCCCACCGGCTTGCCGGTCCCGACGTTGCCCTGCGGCGCACTTTTTGCCACCACGCCATCGGTCTCCGTCACCGCGCCGATCTGCCCGCTGATGCCGGCCGCATGCTTCAATGACACGATGGCTTCGCTGCCGCCCACCACCTCTCTGAGCGCCTGCTGGTTGGCATCCGCCGTCAGGTTCCCCAGGTTGGTCTCCTGGCTGCGCACCTGCGGCGCGCCCCCTTCCAGATACACCGCCGTGTAGCCGTGCACCACGCCGTCCTTGGCCGTGATCACCGCCTGCACCGCCTCGGTCACCTGCCTCACCTTCGCGCCTTTGGTGCCCGCGGCAAACGCCGTGCTGCCCAGGCTGGCTTCCGCCACGCCCCACGCCGCCGCCACATTGGCCGCCGTGGCGGCATAGGCTCCGTTCTCAGGCAGATGATCCGCCAAGGCTTGCGGCACCAGGTTGCCTGCCAGGTCAAAGTCCACCACCAGGCGGCCCAGATACGTGTGCTCGCTGTCCGTGCTGACGATCAGCAGCGGCGTGCCGTTGCGGTCTTCCGCCAGCACCGGGTAGGCCCCGGCAAAGTTGGCCTCATGGCCGGGGAACTCCGCCGCCGTGTCGTCGCTGTCGCCCAGCCGCGTGCCGGAGCCCGCCGCCACGATGATGTCCACGCCTGCCAGCTTCACCGCCAGCGCCCGCTCCAAGTCCAGGTCCCGCAGGTGGGAGAGCAGCACGATCTTGTTGACCCCTTCGGCCAGCAGCTCGTTGACATACGGCTGGATCTGCCCGGCCAGGAGGTCCAGGTTCACCGCACCGCCGCCTCTGACCACCGTGCCTTCGGGGCTGCTCAGGGAGGCCAGGAGCTGCGTCGTCACGCCCACCAGGCCGATCTTCTCCCCGCCTTTGACCACCACCGTCACCGGCACCAGCCGCCCCTTCAGGGTCGCGGCTTCCGGCACCAGGGTGTCATCAGCATCCAGCGGTACGCTGTTTGTTAGACCGGCCAGATGGCTGTCCGCGCTGAAGTCCAGGTTCAGCGAGAGCAGCGGGAACTGCGCCCCGCCCCAGGCGCCCGAAGACTGCACGGCACTGGCCAGGACGCCGGAGCCGAGGTCCCACTCATGAAGGCCGATGCCGGAGGCCTCCACGCCGATGAGGTTGTGGATGGCCAGGTCCGGGCGGCCGGTCGCGGTGGCGCCGATGGCGGCCACGGCATTGAGCGACGCATCGGCTCCCGCGCTGAGGAACGGGCCGGGGATGAAGCCGCCGCCGCCGCTAACCACAAGTGTGTTGGCGTAGTCCTCTTCAAAGGAGTCCACCAGCGCCGCCAGGTGCGGTGCGGTCTGCACCGACAGCAGGCCTGCCTGCGCATCGGAAAAATGCAGCAGCTGCAGCGTGAA
>JAZKFK010000101.1:0-1770 GCA_040386475.1 Pseudomonadota bacterium
CGGTGTCAGGCGGCTTTTGCCGCTCCCTTGGGTTTGTAACGCGCCACGCTTTCCGCTGGCAGCTCGGCAGCGGGCAGCGCGGCCTTGCCGAGGATGAAATCGGCGCAGCGTTCGCCAATCATCACGCACGGCGCATTGGTGTTGCCGCCGATGACTGAAGGCATGACCGAGGCATCGGCCACCCGCAGCCCGGCGATGCCCTTCACCCGCAACTGCGGATCGACCACGGTGGCGGCATCGGCCACATCGCCCATGCGGCAGGTGCCGACCGGGTGGTGCACGGTATAGCCGGTTTCGCGGATATAGGCGTCCCACTCGGCATCGCTGTCGCATTGCGGACCGGGGGCGAACTCGGTGGCCTTGTAGCGCGCAAACGATGGCGCGGCGAAAGCGGCGCGGGCGATCTTCAGCGCGCGGATCAGGGGGAGGATATCCTCCGGCTCCTTCAGCAGGTTGGGATCGATCAGCGGCGCGGCTGTCGGGTCAGAAGAGGCCAGCCGGATGGTCCCCCGGCTCTTGGGATACAGCGCCACCGGGCTGATGCCGAAGCCGTGGCCGATGGGGAACGGCACCTTGGGGTTGGTCAGCCGCTTGGCCGGCTGGAACACGAACTGCACATCGGGCTTGGCCAGCGACGGGTCGGTGCGCAGGAAAGCCACGCTCTCGAACACGTTGCCCGCCAGCGGCCCCTTGCGGGTGGCCAGGTACCAGAAGAACCAGCCGATGTTGCGCGGCATGGCCCACGGGCTGATGCCATAGCTGGTGATGTCGTCGGTCTCCATGTGCATCGGGCTGGCGACATGGTCGTGGTAATTGCCGCCCACGCCGGGCAGGTCATGGACCACTTCGATGCCCTGTTCCTTCAGGTGCGCGGCGGGACCGATGCCGGACAGGAGCAGGATCTGCGGGGTCTGCACCGTGCCTGCACTCAGCACGATCTCGTGCTGGGCGCGGATCTGGCGGCCATCGGTCAGTTCCACGGCGACCGCGCGCCTACCTGCATCGGTGTCCTCAATGACGATGCGGGCGACCTGCGCGTGGGTCTGAACGTGAATGTTGCCGCGTTCCATCGCCGGGCGCAGCATGCCCTTGGCGGTGGTTTCGCGCAGGCCATCGCGGATCAGGCCCTGGCGGCGGCCATAGCCTTCGGGGTCCGGCCCGTTGAAGTCGGGGCAGGCCTTGAATTGCAGCGAGGCCAGCGCCGCCATGAAGTCGTAATTCAGCTGGTTGGGCCCCTCCACCATCTTGGCGTTGATGGGGCCGTGCTTGCCGTGGAACACGCTCTCCGGATAATCCTCGTTATGCTCGGTGCGGGTGAAATAGGGGAGGACTTCGGCGTAGGACCAACCCGTGCACCCTGCGTCCGCCCAATCGTCGTAATCGGTCGGATGGCCACGGAAATAGACCATCCCGTTGATCGCGCCGCTGCCGCCCAGCACCTTGCCGCGTGGCACGCCGATCTTGCGGCCTGCCATGCCGGCCTGCGGAGTTGTCTCGAACCGCCAGTTGGTCTCCTTGCGACCAATCGCTGCGGCGACGAAGCTGGGCACGTGGATGAACGGATGGCTGTCATGCCCGCCCGCTTCCAGCACGCACACGGTCTTGGTCTCGTCCTCGCCCAGCCGCGCCGCCAGGCACGCGCCAGCCGAGCCTGCGCCGATGACAATGTAATCGAATTCGCCTGCGATCATGCTTGTCTCTCTCCCAGCGCTCTTGTGCGAAGGGGGAGGGGGTTTGGCAAGGTGGATTGTATCGGGCGTTAGGGTTGGG
>JAZKFK010000102.1:0-4922 GCA_040386475.1 Pseudomonadota bacterium
CCCAGTTCGGCCAGGAACGCACGTTCAGCCGTAATCTCGGCACGCGAAGGCGCATGGTCCAGCGGTGCGATCAGTGCACGCGTTGCATCATCGTCCACGCGGCATTCCACCGCGATGGCCCCTTGCGATGGCGCCGGCAGCCAATCGCCTGCGTCCAGCGCGTGGCCGGTGCCGGTCTGCCCCAGCCGCTCCAGCCCCGCCGCCGCCAGGAACGTGGCATCAGCCTCGCCCGCCGCCAGCTTGGCCAGCCGCGTGGCGACGTTGCCGCGAAACAGCACCACCCGGCAATCGGGCCGCTGGTTGAGCAATTGCGCGGCGCGGCGCGGAGCACTGGTGCCGACCACCGCCCCCACCGGCAATTGCGCCACGCTGGCCGCGCCGATCAGCCGATCACGCTTGTCGGCGCGCGGCAGGATCGCGCCCAGCGTGAATTCTGGCGGGCGGATGGTTTCCACATCTTTCAGCGAATGCACCGCGATGTCGATCGCGCCTTCGCCCAGCCACTGGTCCAGTTCCTTGGTCCACAGCGCCTTGCCGCCGATTTCGGCCAGCGCGCGGTCCTGCACCTTGTCACCGCTGGCAGTCACGGAAATCAGCGCCACGGCGCTTTCATCCCAGCCATGCGCCGCGCACAGGCGAGCGCGCACCTCGTGCGCTTGCGCCATTGCGAGGGGCGAATTGCGCGTTCCCAGTCTCAGTTTCGCATGTTCTGTCATAAGCCGCTGCTTGCCCTAGTGGCCAATTGCGTCCAGTGGAAGCCGCACCATGACACTGGTGCTCGGCATAGAAAGCTCATGCGACGAAACCGCTTCCGCCCTGGTCACCTTGGGGGCAGACGGAAATCGCCGTATCCTGGCCGAGGCGATTGCCAGCCAGGAGGCCGAACACGCGCCTTATGGCGGCGTGGTCCCCGAAATTGCGGCCCGCGCCCATGCCGAACGGCTGGTTCCGCTGATCGAGCGGGTGCTGAACGAAGCCCAAGTGGACCTGAAAGACCTCGACGCCATCGCCGCCACCGCCGGACCGGGGCTGATCGGCGGCGTGATGGTGGGTCTGGTCACTGCCAAGGCGTTGGCCATGGCAGGTGACAAGCCGCTGCTGGCGATCAACCACCTGGAAGGCCATGCGCTGAGCCCGCGGCTGGCCGATCCATCTCTGCAATACCCCTATGCCCTGCTGCTGGTTTCCGGCGGCCACTGCCAGGTGCTGCGCGTGGCCGGTGTCGGCCGTTACCAGCGCCTAGCCACCACGATAGACGATGCGCTGGGCGAGGCGTTTGACAAGACCGCCAAGATTCTTGGGCTGGGCTATCCCGGCGGCCCGGCGGTGGAGCGACTGGCAGCACAGGGCAATCCCCGCGCCGTGCCCCTGCCGCGCCCGCTAGTCGGCAGCGGGGAGCCGCACTTCTCGTTCGCCGGGCTGAAAAGCGCCGTGATGCGCGCAGCTGACAGCGGACTGCATCAGCCCGCTGACCTTGCCGCGAGCTTCCAGCAGGCTGCGATCGACTGCATGATTGATCGCACGCGCATCGCGCTGGCCAGCATGGAACCCGTCACCGCGCTGGTCGTGGCTGGCGGCGTGGCCGCCAACCGCGCGATCCGCACCGCGCTGGAGCAGCTGGCCGCCCAGCATGGCCTGCCATTCAGTGCTCCGCCGCTGGCGCTGTGCACTGACAATGCCGCAATGATCGCATGGGCCGGGATCGAGCGGCTGGCCGCAGGCTTCGGTGCCGATCCGCTGGACGTATCGGCCCGCCCGCGCTGGCCGCTTGATCCGGATGCCGAACTGGTGCGCGGTGCGGGGTATAAAGCATGACTTTGGGCATGACTGTGGGCGTGATTGGGGCAGGTGCTTGGGGCACGGCGCTGGCGCAGATGCTGGCGGCCGATGGCACGCCGGTGCGGCTGTGGGCGCTGGAGGACGGGCTGGCCGATGCAATCAACACCGCGCATCGCAACGATCTTTACCTGCCGTCCGCCGATCTTGCTCCCTCGATCAACGCCACCGCCAACCTGGCCGATCTGGCCACGTGCGACGTGCTGCTGGTAGTCACTCCCGCGCAACACCTTGGCAGCGTGCTGGGCCGCCTGCCGTCGCACCCGCAGGACCTGGTGCTGTGTTCCAAGGGCATCGAGGCGGGCAGCGGGCGGCTGATGAACGACGTTGCCCGCGCCGTCGCGCCGCGCAGCGACGTGGCGGTACTGTCCGGCCCCACCTTCGCGCACGAAGTGGCCGCTGGCTTGCCTACCGCGGTCACCCTGGCTTGCGGCGGCGGCGAGGCGCAGTGGCAGCGGCTGGCCCCGGTGCTGGCCCGGCCCGCCTTCCGGCCCTATTACTCCGATGACCTGGTAGGTGCCGAGGTCGGGGGATCGGTCAAGAACGTGCTCGCCATCGCTTGCGGCGTGGTGGAAGGGCTGCGGCTGGGCCAGAACGCGCGCGCCGCCCTGATCAGTCGCGGTTATGCCGAGATGCAGCGTTTTGGCGAGGCGCTGGGCGCGCGGCGGGACACGCTGGCGGGCTTGTGCGGACTGGGCGATCTGGTGCTCACCTGTTCCTCCACCTCCAGCCGCAACTTCAGCCTGGGCAAGGCGCTGGGCGAAGGGGCCAGCGCGGCTGACCTGCTGCGCGACCGGCGCACCGTGGCCGAAGGGGCTTTCACCGCGCCCGTGCTGCGCGATCTGGCCGCCAGCCACGCGGTTGCCATGCCGATTGTCTCGGCCGTCTGCGCCATGCTGGAAGGCGCCGCCGCCGCCGAAGTGGTGCAGGACATGCTCACCCGACCACTGAAAGCCGAGGGTTCGCCTCGGTGAGCACAGTCCAGGGGGACCCTGAACGCGATATCGCCGCACTGGCCAAGGGCGGGCGGACCAACGTCATCGGCTTCCTGCTGCGGCTGGTGGCGCGCATCCCCTTCCTGTTCATCGCCGGGCGCCTTTATGGGCCGGAAGCGGTGGGCCGCTATGCCTTCGCGCTGGTGGTGGTGGAACTGGTGGCGCTGGTTTGCACCATTGGCGAAAAGCGCGGGCTGGCCCTGCGTCTGGCCGAGGGGGATGCCAACACAATATCCGGGCAGACCGGGCTGATCGCTGATGCCATGCTGGTGGCCGTGGTGATTTCCACCATGTTGGCCGTGCCGCTGTATTTCTTCCCCAACCTGCTGTTTCCCAGCGGCATCTACACCGATCTTGATCGCTGGATCGTGCTGGCTATCCCCGGCTTCGCCTTGACCGAGATGATCCTAGCGGCGCAGGCCTACAAGTACGATGTGGGGACCACCGTGCGGGCGCGAGCGGTGGTGGAACCATGGACCATTTCGATCCTGGCGGGGGTGTTCTTCTTCATTCCCGCGCTGAGCGCAGCCGGACTTTCGCTCGCTTACCTGCTGTCGATTTATGCCGGGCTGTTGACGGCGGCGTGGTCATTCGTGCGCACGTATGGCCTGCCACGCGGCTGGTGGCCGCATCCGGGACGCATCGGGCGGATGACGCTGCGCGCGCTGCCCCTGACCGTGGCCGATGCGATCGAATGGGGCACGCGGCGGCTCGACATCTTCATCCTCGGCCTGTTTGCCGGGCCGGTGGCGGTGGGCATCTATTACATGGCGCAGCAGGTCGCCAGCCTGCCGCAGAAGCTGAAGACCAGCTTCGAGCCGATCCTTGGGCCGGTGATCACCGCGCGGTTGAAGGAGCATGATTATGCCGCCATCGCCCGGCAAGTGTGCCAGGTGGGCTTCTGGATCGTGGCCGCGCAAGCCGGGATCGGGCTGGCGCTGGGCATTCCGGCGGAAGCCCTGATGGGCCTGTTCGGCGAGGACGGCCGGTTCGTGCCTGGCACCGGGGCGCTGGCTTTCCTGTTGGCGGCAGAAGTGGTGGCGGCCACGGCGGTCGTTTCGGAAGCGGCGCTGATCTATGTCGCGCGCCTCAGGAACCTGTGGGTTTCCATCGGCACTATCGTGCTGCAGGGCTTGCTGACCGTGGCCTTCATGCTGGCGATCGAACGGGCCGATTTCCTCGATGCCGAGCGGGCCGAATACTGGCGCGCCGCCGCTGCTGCCGCCGCGCTGATGCTGGCACTGGGCGTGGCATCGGTAATCAAGGCGATAATGCTCAGCCGCATCCTGGGGCATCCGGTGAACAACTGGCGCTGGCCGCTGGTGTGGGCCGTGGGCGCCGCCGTGCTGGTGGGCCAGGTGGCCATCCGCCTGCCAGAATGGATCGAACTGTTGGTGGGCGTACCGGCGATCCTGGGCGTCTATGGCTGGATCATCTGGCGCCACGGTTTCGGGCCGGAAGACCGAGTGCTGTTTCGCAAGCAGATCGTGGTGGACGACGCAGCGAAGGGATAGCTGCCACCCACCCTTGCCCCTGTCCCCCGCAGTCGGTAACTCCTGTTCCCGCAAGCTGGAACTTGGGGAGACGGGCAATGGCTGACTTTCTGCAATCGAACACGGGGCTGCTGGTGGTGGCCCTGGTGCTGGCCATACTGGTGGCGCTGTGGCTGCTGGCGGCTAACCGCAAGACGCGGATCGAACTCGACCCGCGCGACGATGGCCCAGCCAGGCGCAACCAGGCGCTGATCGATGCCCCGCCTGCAGCCGTGCCCCATGTAGAGGTCGGCTTCGTGCCGCTGATGGAACCTGATGCCACCATCGTGGCCATGCCTGCGCCCGAACCGGCACTGGCACCGGCACCGGCCCCCGTTCAGGCCGCTCCCGCCGCCGCTCCTGCCGCTGCGGCAACCGCTGACGACCTGCTGCTGATCAAGGGCCTTGGCCCCAAGTTGCGGGCGCAGATGGCCGATCTTGGCATCACCACCTTTGCCCAGATCGCCGCCTGGAGCGAGGCGGATATTGACCGGATCGATGCGCAGCTGGGTCGCTTCCAGGGCCGCATCCGCCGCGAAAGCTGGGTCGAGCAGGCGAA
>JAZKFK010000103.1:0-6703 GCA_040386475.1 Pseudomonadota bacterium
CGATCGGTGTAGGTGCGGGTCATCTTGCTGGCGATCTTGGTGCAGAACACCGGGCCGGCGACCACGCCCAGGTAGTGCTGGATCGCCGCCAGGTCGAACCGGGCATAGTGGTACAGCTTGATCCGCGCCGGATCGGCCAGAACCGCCTTCAGGTTGGGCGCATCATAGGCGCTGCCCTTGGCAAAGCGCACCAGGTGCTCGTCACCACTGCCATCGCTGATCTGCAGCAGGCACAAGCGGTCACGCTGGGTAACAAGGCCCATGGTCTCGGTATCGACGGCGACGGGGCCGGGGGCGAGTACGCCTGCGGGGAGGTCTTCTTCGTGGAAATGGACAGTCATGGACCCTGCCTTAGGCGGATTGGGGATAGAGGGGAAGGGCATGCTGGCTGGCACCAGTGCAGACCTGTAGGACAGCGCATATGACCGAGACCGTTCCGGACAGCTGGCGCCCCGCGCTCGATCCCGTGCTGGCCACGCCCGAGGCACGGCGGCTGGGCGGCTGGCTGCGGACGGCTGAGGACGGCGGAGCCACCGTGTATCCACCGCGCGGCACCCGGCTGAACGCGCTGGCGCTGACCCCGCTTGACGCGGTCAAGGTGGTGATCCTGGGGCAGGACCCGTACCACGGACCCGGCCAGGCGCATGGCCTTGCCTTCTCGGTCCCGCCCGGGGTGCCGCCACCGCCTTCGCTGGTCAACGTGCTCAAGGAGCTGAAGGCCGACCTGGGGTTCGATCCACCCGGCCACGGCAACCTCGAAGCGTGGGCGCGGCAAGGCGTGCTGCTGCTCAACAACGCGCTGACGGTGACTGCCGGGCAGGCCGGATCGCACCAGCAGCAGGGGTGGGAGGCGATCACCGATGCCGCAGTGGCCGCCGTTGCCGCGCGGGAGGAGCCCAGCGTCTTCGTGCTGTGGGGCAGCCACGCCGCAGCCAAGGCGGCACGGGTGCCAGGCCTTGCTAACGGGCAGCATCTGGTGCTGCGCGCGCCGCATCCCAGCCCGCTGTCGGCCTATCGCGGGTTCTTCGGTTCCCGGCCGTTCAGCCAGGCCAACGCCTTCCTTGAGAAGCATGGCCGTGGCGCGGTCGACTGGCGCTTGTAAGCGCCTGATTTCGCATAACCTGGCACACTTGGCACACAGTCCAGGGGCAAAATGTCAGCTTGCGGGCCAAAGTGTCAGCTTGCCCCTGCATAGTGTCACCTTGCGCGGCAAGGCAGGGAGTGCGGACTAGTCAAAGAGCTGCGCCTGCCATGGCTGCCTGGCCATGCTGTAGGAATAGCCTTTCGCGCTGGATTCGTTGACAACGCAATGATATTCGCAGGGCAGGAGAGAGACTGCCATGACCCTGAAAATCACCCCGCTTTCGGAGCGCTTCGGCGCGCACATTTCGGGCGTGGACATCACCCGTCCGCTCGACGCCGCAACGCAAGCGGAAATCCGCGCCGCGCAGGACCGCTGGGGCGTGACCGTGTGGCGCGATACTGGCCTTGATGACCGGACCCACGTGGCGTTCAGCCGCCTGTTCGGGCTGGTGGAACTGGCCCCGGTGCACAAGGGCAAGCCCGCGCGATACGCCGAACCCGAGCTGTTCGATGCCAGTAACGTCGATGCCCAGGGCAACATCATCGACAACGAACTGCGCCGCTATATCAATGCCGGCAACCGGCTGTGGCACATCGACAGCAGCTATATGGACGTGCGCAGCGCGCAGGCGCTGCTGCTGTGCCACGAAGCGCCGCCTCCGCACGTGTCGGCACCCACGCTGTTCGCCGATGCCCGCAGCGCATACGAAGACCTGCCGCAAGCGATGAAGGACCGCATCGCGGGCCTCAGCGCGCGCCATTGCTACTTCTACAGCCGGATGAAGGCGGGCTATCCCACCACCGAGGAAGAGCTGGACGGCATGCGCCACAGCACCCATCCGCTGGTCCACGTGCACCCCGGATCGGGCCGCAAGACGATTTACCTTGGCGCCCACGCGCGCGACATCGTGGGCATGGACAAGGCAGCAAGCCGCGCGCTGATTGACGAGCTGAATGCCTGGGTCACGCAGGACAAGTATGTGATCAAGGTGGAATACCAGCCCGGCGACATGTCCATCTGGGACAACCTGTGCGTGGTCCACCGCGCCGGCGACTTCGACGACCTGGCATGGAAACGCGACATGCGCCGCACCACCATCCGCGAGCCGGGTGTCGCAGCCGCGCAGGACCACTTCACCACGCTGTTCGCCAGCCCGCCGAAGGCGGCGGTGGAGGCCTGACGCGGCGGCGCCTTTGCTCCCGGTCAATGTGGTGATCTGTTCAATGGCCTAGCAAGCAGCCTGCATAACTGTGCGGGAGAGCAGCCATGGCCATTACCATCACCCCCTTGTCGGCGCGTTTCGGGGCCGAGATTTCCGGCGTGGACATCACCCAGCCGCTGGACGAAGCGACTGCATCGCAGATTCGCGCGGCACAGGACCGTTGGGGCGTGACCGTGTGGCGAGACACCGGGCTCGACGACAAGGGCCACGTCGCCTTCAGCCGCCTATTCGGCCATGTCGAACTGGCTCCGCGCCATGCGGGTAAACCGATGCGGATGAGCGAGCCGGAGCTGTTTGACGCCAGCAACATGGGCATCGACGGGCAGATTACCGATAACGCCAGCATTCGCCTTGGCGCGGCGGGCAATCGGCTGTGGCATTCGGACAGCAGCTTCATGGCGGTGCGCAGCGCGCAGGCGCTGCTGCTGTGTCACGAGGCTCCGCCCCACGGCGGCCCGACCTGGTTTGCCGACACGCGCAGCGCCTATGACGATATGCCGCAATCGATGAAGGACCAGTTTGAAGGGCTTGAGGCGACGCACTCGTACTTCTGGAGTCGCCGCCGCGCGGGCTATCCCTATACCGAGGAGGAGGTGGACGAAAAGCCGATGGCCACTCACAAGTTGGTCCATACCCACGCCTCGGGCCGCAAGGCCCTGTTCGTCGGCGCCCACACGCGCGACATCGTTGGCATGGACCGCGACGAGGGCCGCGCGCTAATCGACCAGTTGGTTGCCTGGTGCACCCAGCCGCAATATGTGCTGTCAGTGCATTATCGGCCGGGTGACATGAGTATCTGGGATAACCTGTGCACGCTGCATCGGGGTGGTGAGTACGACGACACCCGTTACCGCCGCGACATGCGCCGCACCACGGTGCGCGAACCGGGCGTGGAGGCCGCGGCCGATCACTATTCGCAGCTTTTCGCCATGGCGAAGGACACCCCGTTCAGCCCCAGCAAGGAGATGCAGCAGCGGGTGCTGGCGAAGGTTTGAGGGGGAGAAGGTCTGCCGTGATTAACGCGGCAGTTCGCTAACCCCCATCAGTGCTTCATCCACCGAACGCGCGCACTGGCGGCCTTCGCGGATCGCCCAGACGACCAGTGACTGTCCACGGCGCATGTCGCCGCAGGCCCAGATCTGTTCGTCGCTGGTGCGATAGTCAGCCACGTTGGCGGCCACGTTGCCGCGCGCATCCAGGTCCACGCCCGCCTGTTCGATCATGCCGGCCTTGCGCGGGCCGACAAAGCCCATCGCCAGCAGGATCAGGTCGGCCGGAATGGTGAACTCGGTGCCGGGGACTTCGTGCAGCTTGCCGTCGGTCCAGTCGGCGCGCACGCACTTCAGCCCGGTGACCACGCCATCGGTGCCGATGACTTCCTTGGTCAGCACGGCCCAGTCGCGATCGACGCCTTCTTCGTGGCTGGTGCTGGTGCGCAGCTTCATCGGCCAATCGGGCCAGGTCATCAGCTTGTTTTCGTGCACCGGCGGCTGCGGCATGATCTCGATCTGGGTGACCGAGGCCGCGCCCTGGCGGTTGGACGTGCCCACGCAGTCGCTGCCGGTGTCGCCGCCGCCGATCACGATCACGTGCTTGCCGGTGGCGGTCAGCGTGCCGCGCGGGGCAGCGCGTTCCTCGCTGTCACCGGCGTTGCGCTTGTTCTGCTGGGTGAGGAATTCCATCGCCAGCCGCACGCCGGACATTTCCGCGCCCGGAATGGTCAGCCCGCGCGCGTCTTCCGCGCCGCCGGACATGACCACGGCATCGAAGTTTTCCTTCAGCGACTTGATCGATACGTCCACGCCCACTTCGGTGGAAGTGCGGATGGTGACGCCTTCGGCCTCCATTTGCACCGCGCGGCGGTTGATCAGGTGCTTCTCCATCTTGAAGTCGGGGATGCCGTACCGCATCAGCCCGCCGATCCGGTCAGCCTTTTCGAACAGCGTCACCGAATGGCCGGCGCGCGCCAGTTGCTGGGCGCAGGCCATGCCGGCCGGGCCTGAACCGACCACGGCCACGCTCTTGCCGGTTTTGGCGGCGGGGACCTGCGGCTCGATCCAGCCTTCCTTCCACCCGCGATCGACGATGGCGCATTCGATGGACTTGATCGTCACCGGCTGGTCGATGAGGTTCAGCGTGCAGCTGGCCTCGCACGGGGCGGGGCAGATGCGGCCGGTAAATTCGGGGAAGTTGTTGGTGGAATGCAGCACTTCCAGCGCGTTCTGCCAGTCATCCTCATAGACCAGGTGGTTCCAGTCGGGGATGATGTTGTTCACCGGGCAGCCGTTGTGGCAGTACGGGATGCCGCAATTCATGCACCGCGAGGCCTGCGACCGCAGCGCCTCCTGCGAGTGCGGGATCACGAATTCCTTGTAGTGATGCAGCCGTTCCTTGGGATCGGCATAAGTGCGATCCTGGCGGTCGAGTTCGAGAAAACCGGTTTCCTTGCCCATGTCCTGAACCCCTGTCTTATTCTGCAGCCACGGAGGCGGCGGCCTCACGCTCGGCTTCCATGGCCTTCAGCGCCTTGGCGTAATCGGTCGGCATGACCTTGACGAACGCCTTGAGGGCATTGTCCCAGTCATCCAGCAGCGCGGCGGCGCGGGCGCTGCCGGTGTGCAGCTTGTGCCGTTCCACCAGCACGCGGAGCCGCTCGGCATCGTGGTACAGCGGATCGCCCATACCGAAATCGTGGATCGAGCTGGCGCGCTGTTGCGGCTTGCCCCCAAACGCACCAGGGCCTTCGGGATCCTTGGCAGCGGCATCGACGGGCAGCAACTGCACTTGCGCCATGTTGCAGCGCTGCGAGAACGTGCCGTCCGGATCGTAGACATAGGCCACGCCGCCGCTCATCCCGGCAGCAAAGTTGCGGCCCGTTGCGCCCAGCACGCAGACCACGCCGCCGGTCATGTATTCGCAGCCATGATCGCCGGTGCCCTCGACCACCGCAATGGCGCCCGAATTGCGCACCGCGAACCGCTCGCCCGCCACGCCGTTGAAATAGGCCTCGCCGGCAATGGCGCCATAAAGCACCGTGTTGCCCACGATGATGTTCTGCGTCGGCTCACGCGACACACCCGCCGGCTGGCGCACGATGATGCGGCCGCCCGAAAGGCCCTTGCCGACATAGTCGTTGCCGTCACCCGTCAGGTCCAGCGTCAGGCCGTGCGCAGCCCAGGCGCCGAAGCTTTGGCCAGCCACCCCGGTGAAGTTGATCCGCAGTTGCTCCGCCTTGAGGCCGGCATGGCCAAACTTCCGCGCAATCTCGCCCGACAGCATCGCGCCGACCGTGCGGTTGACGTTGCGGATCGGGAAATCGAGCACCAGCGTTTCGCCATGGTCCAGCGCGGGACGTGCGGCCTGGATCAGGTCGTTGTCCAGCGCGCCGCCGAGGCCGTGGTCCTGGAACTCGGTGTGGTTCAGGCCCTTGCCGGCCGGCACGGCTACCTTGGTCAGCAGCTTGGTCAGGTCGATGCCTTGCGCCTTCCAGTGACGGTCCACCCGGCGCATGTCGATGCGATCCACGCGGCCGGTCATTTCCGCGATGGTGCGGAAGCCCATCTCGGCCATGATCTGGCGCAGCTCCTCGGCCACGAAGAAGAAGTAATTGATCACGTGCTCGGGCTGGCCGACGAAGCGCGCGCGCAGCACCGGATCCTGCGTGGCTACGCCAACAGGACAGGTGTTGAGGTGGCACTTGCGCATCATGATGCACCCGGCGGCGATCAAGGGAGCAGTGGCAAAGCCGAACTCGTCCGCGCCCAGCAGCGCGCCGATGGCCACGTCACGACCCGTGCGCAGGCCGCCATCGACCTGCACCACGATGCGGCTGCGCAGATCGTTCAGCAGCAGCGTCTGCTGCGTTTCGGCCAGGCCGATTTCCCACGGGGAACCCGCATGCGTCAGGCTGGTCAGCGGCGAAGCGCCGGTGCCACCTTCATAGCCCGAAATCGTCAGGTGGTCTGCCTTGCACTTGGAAACGCCCGCGGCAACCGTGCCCACGCCCACTTCCGAGACCAGCTTGACCGAGATGCGCGCGGTCTGGTTCACGTTCTTGAGATCGTGGATCAGCTGCGCCAGGTCTTCGATCGAATAGATGTCATGGTGCGGCGGGGGCGAGATCAGGCCCACGCCGGGCGTGGAGTGCCGGGTAGCGCCGATGGTCTTGTCCACCTTGTGACCGGGCAGCTGGCCGCCCTCGCCGGGCTTGGCACCCTGCGCCATCTTGATCTGGATATCGTCCGAATTGACGAGGTATTCGGTTGTCACGCCAAAGCGGCCGCTGGCGACCTGCTTGATGGCGCTGCGCATCGAATCGCCATTGGCCATCGGCGTGAACCGCGCCGGATCCTCGCCGCCCTCGCCGGTGTTCGACTTGCCGCCGATGCGGTTCATCG
>JAZKFK010000104.1:0-3252 GCA_040386475.1 Pseudomonadota bacterium
TGTTCTTCGACCGGCGGCACAGGATCTGGATCGTGCGATCCACTTCCGGACCGCGGCCGATCAGCGGATCGATCCGTCCGTCCAGCGCCTTCTGGTTCAGGTTGACGCAGAACTGGTCGAGCGCGGAATCCTTCTTGTTCTTTTCCGGCTTCTCGTCGGCCTTGGCCTCGGGCTCTTCCGCGCCTGACGGATTGCGGCTTTCGATCTGGCGGCCGCCCTTGCCAATGCCGTGGCTGATATAGCTGACTGCATCCAGCCGGCTCATATCCTGCTGCTGCAGGAAATAGACCGCATAGCTGTCACGCTCGGAGAACAGCGCCACCAGCACGTTGGCGCCGGTGACCGTGTCGCGCCCGCTGCTCTGCACATGCAGGATGGCGCGCTGGATCACCCGCTGGAAACCGGCGGTGGGCTGCGGATCGGAGTTGTCCTCGGTTTTCAGGCTCTGGTATTCCTGATCCAGGTACTGGCGCACCACGTTGCCCAGTTCGGTCAGGTCCACGCCGCACGAATTCATCACCTCGGCGGCGTCATCATCGTCGATCAACGCCAGCAGCAGGTGTTCCAGCGTGGCATATTCGTGCGCACGGTCGGTCGCGTTCTGCAGCGCGTTGTGCAGGGTCTTTTCCAGGTTCTGGGCAAAACTGGGCATAATTTCAGTGTCCGATGGGCGAATGATACGATTCGCGGGGTTGCGAAATGTTGAATGGAGCCATCGGCCTGAAGGGGAGATGGATATTCGGGTGTTGCACGACAAATATAGGACGCTGCGGCGCGTTTGCGAGAGGAGCGAGGCGCGCCGCGCGGGCCATCAGTCCGTGGGCCTTGGCGCGAATAGCGAGTCCGCCAGCTTGCGATGGTCCGCCGCCTTGGCGTGATGCGCCTTCACGCGGGCAATCTCGGCTTCCAGCAAGGTGATACGGTCCAGCAACTCGTCCTGCGAATAGCTGTCGAGCGCTTCCTTGCCGAGCAAGGACGCCGCATCGCTGCGGCTGCGGGGAAGATCGTCTTCCATTGCAGTGCAACATTGCCCCGCCGTGGCTTGCTGTCAATGGGCTGCAATTCTACAGCAGTGCATGTCTTTCGCCGCTTGGGGCTGCAGACCTTGGGAGACCTGATCGTGCAGCAACCGGTATCCGCCAGCATGACCGCGATAGCGATCTCCACTCCCGGTGGTCCAGAGGTGTTGCAGCCACAGCAGCGCGCTGTGCCGCAGCCTGCCATGGACGACGTGCTGGTGCGGGTCGCCTATGGAGGGGTCAATCGGCCCGACTGCCTGCAACGGGCAGGCGCCTATCCGCCGCCCGCCGGTGCCAGCGACCTGCCGGGGCTGGAGATTTCCGGCACCGTGGTGGCCGTGGGTGGCGCGGTCGATCCTGAATGGCTGGGGCAAAAGATCTGCGCGCTGGTCAATGGCGGCGGCTATGCCGAATATTGCACGGTCCCTGTTGGGCAGTGCCTGAAAGTACCCGCTGGCCTGACGCTGGCCGAAGCCGCCGCCATGCCCGAGACGCTGTTCACCGTGTGGCACAACGTGTTCCAGCGCGGCGGGGTGCGCGATGGCGAAGTGCTGCTGGTCCACGGCGGCACCAGCGGCATCGGCGCCATGGCCTTGTCACTGGCCAGACTGTTCGGCGTGCGCGCCATCGCGACCTGCGGCAGCGACGCCAAGTGCGAAGCCGCCCGCGAGCTGGGCGCGGATGAAGCGATCAATTACCGCACGACCGATTTTGCCGAAGCGGTGCGGGCGCTGACCGATGGGCGCGGGGCCGATGTGATCCTGGACATGGTGGCGGGCGACTATACCCAGCGCAACCTTGATTGCCTGGCGGAGGATGGCCGGCTGGTGACCATCGCCACGCAGGGCGGCTTCACCGCCACGATCAACATGGGCAAGCTGATGGTGCGCCGTCACACGCTGACCGGATCGACGCTGCGGCCGCGCTCGGCTGCGTTCAAGGCGGCGCTGGCGGACGAGATCGCCCGTGAAGCATGGCCCCTGGTGGCCGATAGCTCGCTGCGCCCGCGGATCGACAGCGTGCTGCCACTGGCGCAAGCCGCCGAGGCGCATAGAAGAATGGAAGCGGGCGAGGTGATCGGCAAGATCGTGCTCGCCGTGGGAGGAGAAGGCTGATGGCATCGTGGACCAGGGCGGAGCTGTACGCTGCCGCCGAGACCTATCTGGCAGCGCTGGTGGCGCGCGATCCGGCGCTGCTGGTGTTGGCCGACGGCGCGGTATTCACCGAAAACAATGTGCAGCTGCGCCTGGGTGACGGGCTGTGGAACACGATCACGGCGCGGCGCGACTATTACGATCTGAAGTGTGCCGATCTTGCCACCGGGCAAGTCAGCTGGATCGGCGTGATCGAGGAGCACGGCCATGCAGCGGTCATGATGCTGCGGCTGGCGCTGGGGACAGGTGGCGCGTTCAGCGAAATCGAGACGATCGTCTGCCGTCCGCACGAACTGGGGCCGTTCCCCCAGATCGAAGGCTATGACGCGCCGCGCCCGCTGATGCTGGCCGATGTACCGCCAGCAGACCGCGTCAGCCGCGAGGAGATGATCCGCATTGCCGACGGCTATTTCGAGACCATCGAGCTGAACGACGGAACCTTGCACACCGATTTCACCGACGATTGCGACCGGATCGAGAACGGCCTCCAGACCACCAATGTCCACATCGAAGGCTACCCCATTGCCGCCATGGGCACGGCCGACCAGTTCCGGCTGGGACAGTACATTTATGACGACCGCCTGCGTGACCGGCGCTTCCCGCTGGTGGACGAGGAGAAGGGCATCGTCTGTGCCGCCGGGTTTATCGACCATGCGGGCAAGGTGATCGATGTGACCTGGACCGATGGCTCGGTCCACAAATCGATCTTCCATTTCCCGCACAGTTTCGCGCTGCTGGAACTGTTCAAGATCGTCGGCGGCAAGATCGCCGGGGTGGAGGCGGTGTTCGTGACCGTGCCGTACAACATGGTCTCGCCGTGGGTGGCCCCGCAGCCTTATGTGATCGAGGGCTGATGCACCCGTAACCCGGCCAACCTGTGGGCTGCCGGGTAGGCATGGGGGAACGGATGACCGGCGCGGGGTTGCCGCATTCTGTGCCCGGACTCGACGACGCTTGTGGTAAGTATGTTACTGTAATCGCGTCGAGATTTGTGCCGCCGGCCGCATTCCCCCTCCCAGCATGACGCGACGGAAGGGCGCTGATACGTGGCGGACCGCCTTATGGTGCGAACGTTCGGC
>JAZKFK010000105.1:0-3713 GCA_040386475.1 Pseudomonadota bacterium
TGGAGCGGGTAAGGGGAATCGAACCCCTCTAGCTAGCTTGGAAGGCTAGTGCATTACCACTATGCTATACCCGCGTCTCTGCGGGGCGCTTGCCATCAGGCAGGGGGTTTCGTCAAGCGATGAGCGTTGAGCCGGATGGCCAGTGCCGCAATGTCGAGTGCCGCAATGTCCGGCGCCTCAATGTCCCGCAAACTCGATCAGCGCGGTGCTGCTGATACCCGCGGCGCGCAGGGCCTTGGCCCCACCCAAGTCCGGCAAGTCGATTACGAACAGCGCGGTATCACACACCCCGCCCGCGCGGCGCAGCAGGCTGGTGGCGGCGAGTGCGGTGCCGCCTGTGGCGATCAGGTCATCGACCAGCAGCACGCGGCCGCCTTGCGGCACCAGCGTGGGATCGATCTCGATCCGCGCTTGGCCGTATTCCAGCGCATAGTCCTGACCGATGGTGGCCACCGGCAGCTTGCCCGCCTTGCGCACCGGGATGAAGCCCACGCCCAGTCGGGCGGCCAGCGCCGCGCCGAAGATGAAGCCGCGCGCCTCGATCCCGGCCACGGCCACGGTATCGGCCGGCGCAAGTTCAGCGAGATGCGCAAGAGCCGAGGCAAGGCCCCGGCTGTCGGCAATCAGCGTGGTGATGTCACGGAACTGGATCCCGGCAACGGGAAAATCCGGCACCGTGCGGACCAGCGCCCTCAGATCCTCAAGGGTCACGAGGTGCGCCGGTTCCAGGCGGTCAATCGTCGCGGCGGGTCTTGAGCTGCGACCAGACCGACTTCTTGGCTAGGTAAGCCAACACCGTGGCGAACAGCAGGAAGCCGAACACGATCCAGCCCAGCCGGATGCGATCAACCAGCGAAGGCTCGGCCGTCCAGGTGAGGAAGGCGGCCACGTCAGCCGACATCTGCTTCACTGAAGCCTCGGTGCCGTCGTCGAAGGTTACCTGTCCGGCGGTGTGCAGCGGCGGCGCCATCGCCAGGTTCAGGTTGGCGAACCACGGGTTGAAATGGAGGCCAGTGCCCGGCATCGATTCGGGGAACGCCTGCGCCAGCGTCTCGCCGTCTTCGTTGGTGTAAGTCGCAGGGTCGCGATAGCCAGTCAGCAGCGAATAGACGTAAGCCGTGCCGTGATGGCGCGCCTTGGTCATCAGCGACAGATCGGGCGGAACCGCATTGTTGTTGGCCGCTGCCGCAGCAGTGCGGTTGGCATAGGGCGACGGGAAATAGTCTGTCGGCAAGCCGGGACGCAGATTGGCTTCGCCAGTGTTCGGATCAATGCCGGGCACCTGCCAGCTGGCTGCTTCGGCCTTCACCTGGCCTTCGGTATAGCCCAGGTCAGCCAGATCGCGGAAAGCGACGTGCTGCATCGAGTGGCAGGCGCTGCACACTTCCTTGTACACCTTGTAGCCGCGCTGCAGCTGCGCCACGTCCCACTGCGGCACCAGGCCGTCGAAGGCATAGCCGCCGGTGGGCAGGTGCGCTTCCTCATGGAAGGCATGCTCGGCGGTCTCGGCAACAGGCTCCGAGAAATAGGTGTAGGCGCCACTGAAGAAGGCCCACACGGCCATTACCGCGAAGAACAGGCCTACCAGAATTCCAACAAGGCGGATCATGATCTTGTCTTTCCCCTATGCCCGCGCGTCAGGCTGCCGAGCCGGCAGGCAGTGCTGCCTTCTCGTCAGCGCCCAGCACCGCCTCGGTAATCGAGAAGGGCAGCGGCTCAGGCCGCTCGATCGACGAGACGATCGGCAGGATGACGAGGAAGTGCAGGAAGTAATATGCGGTCGCGATCTGGCTGAACATGACATACGGCTCTGCGGCGGCGGCACCGCCCAGCCAGAACAGCAGCAGCATGTCGACCACCAGCACCCAGAAGAACTTGCGGAACAGCGGGCGATAGTGGCCGCTGCGCACCGGGCTCTTGTCCAGCCACGGCAGGAAGAACCACACCAGGATGGCGGCAAACATGGCCAGCACGCCGATCAGCTTGGCCGGCATGATCACGATGGTGGTGAACGGAATCACCAGGTCGTGCGTGAAGGCGCGCAGGATGGCGTAGAACGGCCAGAAGTACCATTCGGGCACGATGTGCGCCGGCGTGGAGAGCGGGTTGGCCGGAATGTAGTTGTCCGGATGGCCCAGCGCGTTCGGCATGAAGAACACGAAAGCACAGTAGATCAGCAGGAATACCGCCAGCCCGAAGCCGTCCTTGGCCGTGTAATACGGATGGAACGGCACGGTGTCGCTCTCGCTCTTGATCTCGATCCCGGTGGGGTTCGACGAGCCGGGGATGTGCAGCGCCCAGATGTGCAGGATCACCAGGCCGGCAATCACGAACGGCAGCAGGAAGTGCAGGCTGAAGAAGCGGTTGAGTGCGGCGTTATCGGGCGCATAGCCGCCCAGCAGCCAGATTTGCAGCGGTTCGCCAACCAGCGGGATCGCGCCGAACAGGCCGGTGATCACCTTGGCACCCCAGAAGCTCATCTGCCCCCACGGCAGCACATAGCCCATGAAAGCGGTGGCCATCATCATCAGGAAGATGGTGACGCCGATCAGCCAGATCATTTCGCGCGGGGCCTTGTACGACGAGTAGAAGAAGCCGCGGAAGATGTGCAGGTAGATCACCACGAAGAAGGCACTGGCGCCATTGGCGTGCGCATAGCGCATCAGCCAGCCCCAGTTGACGTCGCGCATGATGTGTTCGACCGAATTGAACGCCACGCCGGCATTGGCGGCATAATGCATCGCCAGCACCACGCCGGTGACGATCTGCAGCACCAGGCAGAAGCCCGCCAGCACGCCGAAGTTCCAGAAGTACGACAGGTTGCGCGGCACCGGATAGCCCGCCCCGATCGCGCCATACATCAGGCGCGGCAGCGGCAGTTTCTCGTCGAGAAACTTCATCACCGGGTTGGTGGGTTCGTAGTGCTTGGCCCAGGGAAAACTCATGGTTGCTGTCTCTCGCCTCAACCGATTACGAGGGTGGTGTCGGTGATGGAATATTCCGGCACCACGAGATTGTTCGGGGCCGGACCCTTGCGGATGCGCGCGGCGGTATCATAGTGCGAGCCGTGGCACGGGCAGAAATAACCGCCGAACTCGCCCTTCACTTCGCCTTCGGCCGCGCCCAGCGGCACGCAACCCAGGTGCGTGCACACGCCCATGACGACCAGGATGTTCTCATGACCCGGCAAGGTCCGCTCGGCCAGGCTCTGCGCATCGCGCAGGTCGCCCAGCGGCACTTTGTTGGCGGCGGTGATTTCGGCCGGGGTCAGGTGGCGCACGAAGACCGGCTGCTTGCGGAACACCGCCTTGATCGACTGGCCTTCTGCCAGCGCGGCAATATCCAGCTCGGTCGTGCTTTCGGCCAGCACGTCTTCCGACGGGGCCATCTGGCTGACCAGCGGCAGCAACACGGCAATGGCGCCCACGCCGGCCGTGGCCGTAGCGGCAATTTCGATGAAGTCGCGACGGCGGACGCCGCCTTCGGCCACCTGTTCCGGATGTGCGGTATCAGTGGTGCTTGCCATTATCCTGCCTTACCTGGCCCCGATCTGCCGGAGCGCCTGCGACAACCTGTGCCCGGGCGCAACGGAAAAAGACTACCCTAAAGCCGCGACACCGCTGTTTGCCCGCCAGCGGACCCCGTAACGGCGGCGACTTGGCCGGGCTGATAGACGAGCCGAACGCCCCTGCCAACCCGCCTTTTGGGGCATA
>JAZKFK010000106.1:0-1602 GCA_040386475.1 Pseudomonadota bacterium
GCGCGGCCCTTGGCGCCAGCGCGGCCGGTGCGGCCGATGCGGTGGACGTAATCATCCGGGTGCCACGGGGTGTCATAGTTGAACACGTGGCTCACGCCCTTGATGTCCAGCCCGCGCGCGGCAACGTCGGAACAGACGAGGATGTTGATCGCACCCGACTTGAACAGGTCCAGTTCGGCAATGCGGCTGCCCTGGTCCATGTCACCGTGGATCTCGCCGCTGCGGAAACCGGCCTTGCGCAGGTTCTTGTTGAGTTCGCGCACGGTGGTCTTGCGGTTGGAGAAGATCATCGCCGTCTGCACGTTGTCCACCTGCAGCAGGTACTTCAGCGCATCGAACTTCTTCTTGGCGGAAATCTCCACCTTGAACTGGGCAATGTTGACGTTGGCCGTGGCCGCGCGGGCCACCGCGATCGACTTGGGGTTGGTCAGGAACTTGTCCGCCAGCTTCTTGATCGGCGGCGGCATGGTGGCCGAGAACAGCAGCGTCTGGCGCTGGGTCGGCAGCTTTTCGCAGATGAATTCGATATCCGGGATGAAGCCCATGTCGAGCATGCGGTCGGCTTCGTCGATCACCAGCAGGTCGCAGCCGTTGAGCATGATCTTGCCGCGTTCGAACAGGTCCATCAGGCGGCCGGGAGTGGCGATCAGCACGTCCACGCCTTCGTCCAGCGCCTTCACCTGGTCACCCATCTGCACGCCGCCAATCAGCAGCGCCATCTTCAGGTCGTGGTTCTTGCCGTACTTCTCGAAGTTTTCCGAAACCTGCATCGCCAGTTCACGCGTCGGCTCGAGGATAAGCGAGCGCGGCATGCGTGCCCGGCGGCGGCCATTGGCCAGAATATCGATCATCGGCAGCACGAAGCTGGCGGTCTTGCCGGTGCCGGTCTGGGCGATGGCGATCAGGTCGCGCATCATCTGCACTTGCGGGATCGCTTCGGCCTGGATCGGAGTCGGCTCGGTATAGCCGGCGTCTTCCACCGCTTGCAGCAATTCGGGTGACAGGCCGAGATCGGCGAACTTCATAAGCAGCGGTGTTCCGGAACTAGTGCCCGCAGGAAAACCCGCGGACAAGGGATGGCGCGAAGGGCAAAATTCACCTCGCCACGCCGAACAGCGGCGCAAAAGCACTGCAAGGCGAAAAAGTCAAGGAAATGCGGGTTGGCGAGGCGCCCGCTCAGTCGTCGTCCAGCGGCACGAGCCGCCGGATAGAATCGAGCGAGCACGATACCCCGGCACGCGATTGCAGCCGGTCACGATCAACGCACAGCTGTCCGTCACCACTGCGTTCCAGGTAGAAGCCGGAATAGAACGCGCGTGCATCGCACCCCCGCTCCAGCGATGCGGCCAGCACATTGCGGTTTTCCATGAACAGCAGCAGGCGGTTGTCGGTGGTTGGCTGCACGCCAACGATATTACCGGTGCGCACGCAGCCATCGTGATTCAACTCGCGATAGCCGCTGTCCGCCGAACGGAGTGGTTGCAGCGAACGCATCCGTTGCCGCGCATCTGGCGGACTGGGCGAGATGCGGATGATCACCCGTTCCTCGATCCGCACCTGGCCCCAGCTTTCGGGCCGGCTGGCATCCTCCAGCACGCGCAA
>JAZKFK010000107.1:0-7272 GCA_040386475.1 Pseudomonadota bacterium
TGATGGGCACGGGCGAGGGTGAAGGCCCCAACCGCGCGCTGGAAGCGGCCGAGCGGGCCATTGCCAATCCGCTGCTCGATGGCGTGAGCATGCAGGGCGCCAAGGGCGTGATCATCTCCATCATCGGCGGCGAGGACATGAAGCTGCTCGAAGTGGATGAAGCGGCCAATCACATCCGCGAGCTGGTCGATCCGGAAGCCAACATCATCTGGGGCTCGGCGTTCAATCCCGATCTTGACGGGCGTATTCGCGTGTCGGTGGTTGCCACCGGCATCGATGGCAGCGCCGAGCATGCGCGCCCGGCGTCGCAAGCCCTGGGTCTGGGCATGGGGCGCGGTCCGAAGCGTCCGGCACTGCCGGTCACGCCGGTGGCCGACGATGCGGCGGACGACGAAGCGTTCAACCGCTCGTTCACGCTCGGCGGCGGGGAGCCTGCGCCTGCAGCAGCTCCCGCAGGCGACGCTGCTGCGCCGCGCGACAATCTGCTCGATCTGGCCACTGCCGCAGCGGCGGATGATCAGGCCGGCGATGCCGCCGACGATTCGTGGTCTGCTTCGCCCACCCCGGCGGCTAATGAGCCTGCTGGCCATGCCGATGTGACAGGCGATGACGCCATGTTCGACCTCACCGAAGAACTGGACGAGGTTGCGCCAGAGCCCTCAGCGGATGAGTTGGTGCTCGATGCCGGGCGGCTCGCCGAACCGGCCGACGATGGCGCCGGACGTCGCCGCCGGTTTTTCGGTGGTGGCGGCGATAGTGCGCCCGTTGCCGAACCGGCTGCACCTGCCGCTGCCGCACCTGCTGCCCCCGCAGCAGCAGCCGCGGGCAGCACCCTGTTCGAACGCATGGCCAACCTCTCGCGTGGTGCCGCCGCGCCGGAGGAACCGGGTGATGACGACGATGACGATGGCGGTTCGGCCATGCGTATTCCGCGCTTTCTGGGGCGCCAGAATAACCAATAATTTGGAAGGACTTGCGGCCATTGCCAATGCGCCGCATGGATTGACACGATGACAAACGGGTTCGCCAGGCTGGGGGCAGTCGGCACAATGCCGGGGCTGCTCCCAGGGCTCCTATGGGCCGGAGCGGCTCCGCTTGTGATCACGCCCATTGTCGCCGCCAGTGCGGCCTCGGCGCAGGAAGTGGTGCAGCAATTGCCCAATCCAGCGACCGGGCAGCTTAGTGACGCCATGCGCCGATTGGCGCGCAGCCCCACCTCGCTGCCGGCCCTGCTGGATGCGGCACGCGCCTCTCTGGAACTTGACGATCCCGAAGCCGCCGAAGGGTTTCTGACCAGGGCCGCGGCGGTTGCGCCCAACGATGGTGCGGTAATCGCCACGCGCGCGTTGGTGGCGCTTAAGCGCAACCAGCCCGTTGTCGCACTGGACCTGTTTGCCCAGGCTGAAGCGGCCGGTGAGGCGCTGGCGCCCTATGCCGCAGAACAGGGTCTGGCCTATGATCTGGTCGGCCAGAATGCCATGGCGCAGGAGCGGTACGGCGTTTCCCTGTCGCGCGGCGAGACGCCCGAAGTGGTCCGTCGCCTGGCGCTCAGCTATGCCATTGCGGGTGATCAGGCCGCTTCGGAAGCCACTCTGCTGCCGCTGCTGCAACGGCGCGACGTGGCGGCCTATCGCACGCGCGCCTTCGCGCTGGCGGTGCTGGGCCGCGAAGAGGAAGGCGTGGCCATTGCCGAGACCATGCTGCCCGCGCGGCTGGCCCTGCGAATGTCGCCATATCTGCGCAACATGTGCAGCCTCACCCCGTCGCAGCAGGCTGCGGCAGGCAATCTTGGGCTGTTTCCGGCAGCGGCGCAAATCGGCCGCGATGGCCCGGTTCTGACGCGGCGCACGGATATTCCCGCTACGCCGGGACGGCAGGCCGATACGCGGCTGATCCCCGGCGGGCGCCCGCTTGGCCCGACGGCGGAACCCGTTGTGGTGGCCCGCGCCCCGGCTGAACGAGAAGTGACAGGCGAATTACCTGCCGTGGCGATGGCTGCGGCCACCCTGCCGCCAGCGCCACCACCTCCGCCACCACCGCCACCGCCACCGCCACCGCCACCGCCGCCGCCGCCTCCGCCTCCGCCTCCGCCACCTCCGCCATCTCCGGCGCCGGTTATCGTGGCGAGCATTGCACAGCCGGTGGTGCAGGAGGCTCCGCCCGCTCCCGCCCCGGAGCCGACGCCCGAAGAAGTGCAGGTTTCGCTGACCGAAGCCTTCGCCGAATTTACCCGCGCCGCCCCGCCGGTTGCCGCCGCGCGGCCCGGGGCGGTCGACATCACCGCAATCGAGGTGGCACGCGAGAGGCCGCCGCCACCGCCACCCCCTCCGCCTCCGCCGCCACCCCCGCCACCGCGCCATCCCAGCCGCATCTGGGTCCAGATCGGCACTGGCCAGAATGTCGAGGCGTTCCGCTTCGATTGGCGCCGCCTGGTGCGTGGCAACGCGGCACTGTTCAGCGGGCGCGAGGCATATCGCGCGCGCTGGGGGCAGACCAACCGCCTGCTAACCGGACCGTTTTCTTCGGTGCGTGAAGCCAACGCCTTCGTGGCCGAACTGGCGGAAAAGGACATCGACGCCTTCCGCTTCACAAGTTCCGCAGGCGAAGAAGTGGCACCGCTTAACTGATCGGCCAGCACTTGCTGGATCGGTAGTTTTCCGCTGGTTTTCCCCAGATCGCCCACAGCATTCCCCGGTTATTTCTGCACAGCTTGCCAACAGGCTTGTGGCAGTTCTCCCCGGCTCTGGACCTCGGTCCAATTGCCCAGCGGCCGCCTGCCTGCGCATGAACTGGCCAGCGCATGACCGCCACAGTAAACGAAGGACCGGACATCCAGCCCATGAACATCGCGCAACGACCGCAAGAGGGTGCCGACGACGCTGCCCCGGTGGACATGCTGGCCGCGCTGTTCGAGGCGCACGGCTGGTCCAATGAATTCGTCAACGATGACGAGGTCTGCGCCGAAATTCCCGGCAGTTGGACCACTTACCAGGTGCGCGCCGTGTGGCGCGCCGAGGACCGCGTGCTGCAACTGCTGTGCCTGCCCGAAGTGCGAGTGACCGATGACAAGCTGCCCGCCGCGCGTGAATTGCTGGCCCTGATCAACGAACAGCTGTGGCTGGGCCACTTCGACTTGTGGAGCCAGGGCGGCGTGCTGCTGTTCCGCCATGCCATGATGCTGGGCGATGACGGCCTGCTCAGCCTGACCATGGCGCAGAATGCCATCGACAACGCCATTGCCGAATGCGACCGTTTCTACCCCGCGTTCCAGTTTGTATTGTGGGGCGACAAATCCGCGCGCGATGCGCTTGATGCGGCACTGGTGGATGCCGCGGGCGAAGCCTGATAGCGTAAGGCCATGCTTGATTCCATTCTGCTCGTCGGGTGCGGCAACATGGCCGGGGCCATGCTGGAAGGCTGGCTGGCCGCCGGCCTCGATCCCGCCCGTTTCACCATCGTCGATCCGCTGCGCGCCGAAGCGCCCGGCGGATTGGCGATTTCGTCCACACTGCCGGAAACCGGCCAGTTCGATGCCGTGCTGCTGGGCATCAAGCCGCAGAACCTGGCCGATGCCGCGCCCGCCATTGCCGCGCTGGTGGGCGAGGGGACCACGGTGCTGTCATTGCTGGCCGGAATTGAACTGGCGGTGCTGCATAGCCGTTTTCCGGCCGCGCGGGCGCATGTGCGGGTAATGCCCAACTTGGCCGTGGCGCTGGGCAAGGCGCCGATTGCGCTGGCCACAGACAATCCCGATCCCGCGTTGGTCGAAGCCATCACCAATCTGCTGCAACCCTTGGGCACGCCCGAGTGGATTGCCGAAGACAAGTTCGATCTCGTCACCGCGCTGGCGGGCAGTGGTCCCGCCTTCGTCTATCGCTTCATCGATGCACTTGGTGCAGCGGCGACCCGACTGGGTCTGCCGGAGGAGCAAGCGCGGCGCTTGGCTTTGGCGATGGTGGAAGGCGCCTCGGCGCTTGCTGCGACTTCGCCGCACGATCCGGGCAAGCTGGCCGACATGGTCGCCAGCAAGGGCGGCGTCACCCGCGCTGGGCTGGACGTGCTGGACGAAGGCGAAGCGCTGGGCCGGGTGGTGCTCGATTGCCTGCGCGCCGCGCGTGATCGCAGCGCCGAAATGGCCCGCGAAGCGCGCGATTGAGCCACTCCATACCGGTTAACCACCGTTCGTCCGGTTTTGCTTGAAACCTGAGGCCGTTATCCCGATATTGCGTCTACCGGCTTGTCGTCGCTCGGCGCCGGAATGGAGTTTATTATGGCAAACTGGAACGAACCCCGTCCTACAGGTACGGGTTTCGGCGGAGCACCGGGCATCGCTCGTCAGGGCGACGTCGCTGGATATGATGCTGGCCTGCGCAAGCACATGCTCTCGATCTACAATTACATGACCAGCGGCGTGCTGCTGACCGGCGTTGTTGCCATGCTGTTTGCCCGTTCGGGCATGGCAGCACAGGTGATGACCGGCGGACCGCTGACCTGGCTGATCATCCTTTCTCCGCTGGCCATCGTGCTGGCGATGAACTTTGGCGCCAACCGCTTCAGCCAGGGCACGCTGTCCGCGATGTTCTGGGGCTTTGCGGTGCTGATGGGCCTGTCGATGTCGACCGTGTTCCTGGTTTACACCGGCGCGTCGATCGCGGTCACCTTCTTCGCCACGGCCGCAGCTTTCGCGGGCCTCAGCTTGGTCGGTTACACAACCAAGAAGGACCTCAGCGGCTTCGGCAGCTTCCTGATCATGGGTGTGGTTGGCCTGATCGTTGCCAGCCTGCTGAACCTGTGGCTGCAGTCGCCCGGCCTGATGTGGGCCATCAGCGGCCTTGGCGTGCTGATCTTTGCGGGTCTCACCGCTTATGACACGCAGCGCCTGAAGACCGAATACCAGTACCTGCGCGGCACCGATTTTGCCGGCAAGGCGGTGATTTTGGGCGCGCTGACGCTGTATCTGGACTTCATCAACATGTTCCAGTTCCTGCTCAGCTTCCTGGGTAACCGCGAATAATTCTGCAGTTCATCGCATCAGCGATTCCCTTCATCGTGCCCAGGGTGCATAGCCTGCACCCTGGGCATTTTCTTTGCCCGCAGGGCGCGCTAGGGCACGTTCAGCAAGTAAACAGGATATCGAGCGTAAGACCCGTTAGCGGGATGGAGCGCCGGACGGAGGGGTTGCAGTGTACAGGTTGACCATGCGCGACAAAATGTTCGCCGGCCTTGCGGGCACCATGCTGCTGGCGGCTTGCGCCACGCCCGCTCCGCCACCGCCGCCACCTCCGCCACCGCCGCCGCCGGTCGTAGTGGTCACGCCCGAGCCAATTCCTTATCGCCCGGTTCCGCCGGGTGGCGCGCCTTATGCCATGGTGATCCCCGGAAAGGACGCCAACGGCCTGCGCCAGACGGTCAACATCAACCTCGATCCGGTAGAGACGCTGTGGAACTTTCGCAGCGGCTGGAACGTGGCCGCACTCAATTGTGATGATGCCGAAGACGCGCGGGTGATCGAGGGTTACAGCAAATTCCTGACCACTTTTGCCCGCCCGCTGACGGCCGCCAATGCCGAGCTGGATCGCCGCACGCGGCGCCTGTATTCCTCCAGCCGTGATGCTATCCGCGCGCGGGAACAGCGGATGACATCGGTTTACAACTACTTTGCCCAACCGCCGGCGCGCGACAGCTTCTGTTCGGTCGCCCGCTTCGTTTCCGCCCAGATGCTCGACACGCCGCCCACCGATGCCACGGCCTTTGCCACGGCGTACCTGCCGCAATTTGAAGCCGCGTTTGAGCAGTTCTTCAGCGAGTATGAGCAATACCAGCTCGCTTCGTCGGCGTGGGACCAGCAATATGGAGCGCAGTATGGCGCCTCGCAGCCCGGCTATGTGGCCGTGTGGGGGACACAGGGAGCAGCTGTGGTAGTTGACACCAGTTTCACCGTCGAACCATTCCAGCCGGTTGGCGAAGTGTTTGACCAGGCATCCGGCGTTGCCGTGCCGATCATTCCCGCTCCCGAAGGCGCGGTAACCACGCCGATAGTGCAGCCGCTGCCGACCACGCCGGCTGCATCTGGAAGTCGCCGCTGAACCGGCATAGCTGCTCCAGCCGGCTGGGAAGCGCCCCATTTTAGCCCTTCCAAGCCCGCAGGCCTTTCGCTAAGAGGCGCGCTCCTTGCAGGGCGGTCCAACGTGTTTGGGGCTCCTGCTGCGAAACCTGGAACGGGGCCGTAGCTCAGATGGGAGAGCGCGTCGTTCGCAATGACGAGGTCAGGGGTTCGATCCCCCTCGGCTCCACCAGGTTCTTTGCGCACGCCCATTTGGGCGCGCGATTCTCACCGCGCCACCCTTCGTTACATTGCAGGGCTGCGTAGTGTATCCTGAGCGGCTTGCTTGCCGCGAACCGCACCACCGTCTATCGGTGTAATTCAGTAACGGGCTGACAGGCCCGCAAGGCCGAACGGCCGCCCGCAGCGAAGGTCAGCTTGCTGACCGGGAGCGAGGATAGCCAAGGGGCCGGATGGCCCCGCCGGCGCTTGAGGCAAACTAACAATGCATTTTCTCGACCAAGCCAAGATCTATGTGAAGTCCGGCGGGGGTGGCCCCGGCGCGGTCAGCTTCCGGCGTGAGAAATACGTTGAGTATGGCGGCCCCGACGGCGGCAATGGCGGCAAGGGCGGGGACATCGTGTTTGTCGCCGTGCCCGGCCTCAATACGCTGATCGATTTTCGCTATACCCAGCACTTCAAGGCCAAGCGTGGCGGCCATGGCATGGGCAAGAACCGCACCGGCGCCGGGGCCGAGGATCTGGTGATCGAGGTGCCGCTGGGCACGCAGGTGCTGGCCGAAGACCAGGAGACGGTGCTGCTCGACATGATCGAGGAGAATGTGCCTATGGTCCTGCTTGAAGGCGGCATGGGCGGGCGCGGCAATGCCAGCTACAAGACCAGCACCAACCGCGCGCCGCGCCAGCATCAGCCGGGCATCGTGGGTGAGGAGCTGTGGCTGTGGCTGCGCCTCAAGCTGCTGGCCGATGTGGGTCTGGTTGGCCTGCCCAATGCGGGCAAGAGCACTTTCATCAACGCCGTTTCCAACGCCGGTGCCAAGGTGGGCGATTATGCCTTTACCACGCTGGTTCCCAAGCTGGGCGTAGTCCATCACAAGAACCGCGAGTTCGTGCTGGCCGATATTCCCGGCCTGATCGAAGGCGCGGCTGATGGTGCCGGGATCGGTGACCGGTTCCTGGGCCATATCGAGCGGTGCCGCGTGCTGATCC
>JAZKFK010000108.1:0-19458 GCA_040386475.1 Pseudomonadota bacterium
TACCGCTGATTTATGCGGCGTTCGCCTCACCGCAATTTTCGGACATTGTCAACCATTGTCAGTTGGGCAGGAGGGGCCTATCGTAAGGACACGGGCAGGATCGGCATAAGCTGAAAGGTTATACCAACGTGAACAGTCGCAACCTTGTGGTCGGCCTTGCCGCCGCCTCCTTTGCCATGCTGGCATCCTGTGCCAAGGAACCGGTGGAGCTGCCGTTTGGCACCATGCAGCAGATGATGGCCAACGAGGTCCAGCCCACGGCAGACATTTACTGGATGTCGGTCGGCGCGGCCAGCGAGCTGATCGATGGCAAGCCGGTGTTCCGTGAGTGGGAGCCAGAGACGGACGAGGAATGGCAGGCCGTGGCCGCCTCTGCCGCCAAGCTGCGCGACCTTGCCAATACCATGGCCACACCCGCCTATGCCGAAGGGCGCGGAGCAGGCTGGATCGACTTCACCGATGGCTTGCGCGATGCCGCCACCCGTGCCGAGCAGGCCGCGCAATCCAAGGATGGCGAAGCCGTGTTTGAAGCCGGCGGCACGCTCTACAGCGTCTGTTCTGCCTGCCACCAGGCCTTCCCGCCCGAGGAAGGTGCCGAAGGGGCGGAGCCGGTGGACATGACTCCGGACCAGTAACCGGCCAGTGCTGTACCTAGCTGCCAAGGCCTTGCTGTCAGGGACGATCATCGCGGTCGCCTCCGAAGTCTCGCGCCGCTGGCCGGGGCTTGGCGCACTGATCGTGTCGTTGCCGCTGGTCTCGCTGCTGGCGATGATCTGGCTGTGGCGCGATACGCACGATCCTGAGCGGTTGGCGGCCCACGCTGGCGCCACCTTCTGGTTCGTGCTGCCCTCGCTGCCGATGTTCCTGCTGATCCCGTGGCTGATGCGGAGCGGGGTCAATTTCTGGCTGGCACTGGCGGCAGGCTGCGTGCTGACCGTGGCGCTTTATGGCCTGATGCTGGTCGCCGCACCAAGGCTGGGCATCCGGCTGTGACCGCGCGCAGCGACCATGGCCGCCTGCTGGCGCTGGTGGTGCTGGCCTTGCTGGTGCCTATCGCCGCGTTGGCGCACGACGTGGCACAAAGCGACAAGGCCTTCGTCAGCTCGATCCAAGGGCCAGCCATCGGTCCGTTCCTGTACCTGGGCGCCAAGCACATGGTGACAGGATATGACCACATCGCCTTCCTGGTTGGCGTGGTGTTCTTCCTGCGGCGGCTGAAGGACGTGGTGCTGTATGTCTCGCTGTTCACGCTGGGCCATTCCACCACGCTGCTGGCAGGCGTGCTGCTGGGCTTCGGTGCCAACAGCTACATCATCGATGCCATCATCGGCTTGTCGGTGGTGTACAAGGGGTTCGAGAACGTCGGCGGGTTCAGCAAGCTGGGGCTGGCGATCAATACCAAAGCCGCGGTGCTGGTGTTCGGCCTGTTCCACGGACTGGGCCTGGCCACCAAGGTGCAGGACCTGGAAATGTCGCGCGATGGCCTGCTGACCAACCTCATCGCCTTCAATGTGGGCGTGGAGCTGGGCCAGGTAATTGTGCTGTCGCTGGTGGTCTGGCTGTTTGCCATGTGGCGTGACCGGCCAAGTTTCACACGTTATGCCTATGCGGCCAATGTGCTGCTGATCATGGTGGGCCTGTGGCTCACCACCATCCAGATACAGGGATACCTTGCATCATGACCGAGATCGCCTCTGCCCCCCGTTCGAACAAGCCGCTGCTGATCGGCGGCATTGCCCTGATTGCCATTGCTGCGGGCGCTGTGCTGTTTGTCCTTCCCGCCGAGACCGGCTGGGATCCCACCGGCGTGGGCAAGGCCCTGGGGCTGGTCGAAATCGCCGATCCGGTGAGTGGGGAACAGCTTCTCGGACAGGCCCGCATGGAGCGCGAGACAGTGCTTGAACTGTCTGACGCTGCTCCTGCTGCCCAGCCTGGCGTCACCGACGTGTGGGAATACGAACTCGCTCCGTTCGACGGAATCGAATTCAAGTACACCGTGCCGCAAGGCGGCAAGGTAGCCTTCCACTGGACGGGCAGCGCGCCGCTGCATTACGATATGCACGCGCACCCGTTCGACGGCGGGACCGAACTGACCGAGAGCTATGGCGTGTCCGAAGCGCAGGCCATGCAGGGTACCTATACCGCTCCGTTCACCGGCATTCACGGCTGGTACTGGCAGAACCGCAGTCTGGACACTGTCACCTTGCGGCTTGAAGCCAGCGGCGCCATGACCACCTCCACCATCTTCACCTCTGCCGGTGAGATCGACCGGCCGCTTGAAGGCGTGGCAAACACCGTCAGCGGGGCGGCTGCCGGGCACCAGATGCAGCAGCCGGATGCGGCCACAAACGCTCCGGCCGAATGATACATTTGGCGACAAAAAAACCGGATTAAGTCAAATTCACTTGGCGGTTTTGCCTTGTTGAAGGTGCTGCCTTGCGGCTAGGTTGTTACCAGTGTGACGGGCGGATTCTGCCCGCGATGAAATGCATGGGGAGATGGGTGTGATCAGTCTGGCAATCGGCTCGGGTGCAAAGTCCGCGTTTACGGCGAAGCAGGCGCCCAAGGCCTTTCGCCTGGCGGCGGCATCGGCGCTGGCTCTTGCGCTGGCAGCTTGTGCCACCACTGGCGACACCACCACGGCGGCTACTTCTTCCCGCGCCACCGGCATGGCGCCGGACTATGCCACCTGGGATGCCAGCGGCGGTGGGGCGGACAGCTCGCAATATTCCTCGCTCGACCAGATCAACACCGCCAACGTGGCCCAGTTGCAGGTGGCCTGGCAGTATGAAACCGGCGCGGGCCAGTCGCCGCAGTTCAACCCGATTGTGGCTGGCGGGCGGATGATCGTGCTCAACGGCCAGGGCAAGCTGGTGGCGCTCGATCCGGCAACGGGCCGCGAACTGTGGGTCAGCAACCTTGAAGGGCGCGTGGGCGCGCGCGGCGTGAATTACTGGCAAAGCGCAGATGGCAGCCAGGGCCGCCTGATGGTGCTCAACGGCGGCATCCTGCGCGCGGTTGATGCGGCAACCGGCCAGATGATCCCCACCTTCGGCACCAACGGCGGGGTTGACCTGCGCGATGCCCTGCCGCGCGATGCGGCCATCCCGGCCAATCCGCTTAGCACCAACAACCCGGGCCGCATTTACCAGAACACCATCGTCATGTCGCTGCCCGCCGGCGCTTATGACTATGCCTCCTCGCCCGCGAATATCCAGGCGTATGACGTGGTCACTGGCCAGTTGAAGTGGACCTTCAACACCGTGCCGCGCGAAGGCGAATACGGCTATGACACGTGGGAAGCTGGCCCCGATCACGCCAAGTATGGCGGCGTGCACAACTGGTCGGAATCCACCGTGGACGTGGAGAACGGCATCGTCTTCATCCCCACCGGCACCCCGCGCTATGACTTTTTCGGCGGCAACCGCGAAGGCGACAACCTGTTCGGCAACTCGCTGCTGGCGCTGGATGCCAACACTGGCCAACGGCTGTGGCACTTCCAGATGGTGCATCATGACCTGTGGGATTTCGACCTGCCGGTCGCGCCCAAGCTGATGACCATTACCAAGGATGGCCGTCGCATCCCCGTGGTGGTGCAGGTAACCAAGCACGGCTTCGTGTTCTCCTTCAACCGCCTGACGGGTGAACCGATCTGGCCGGTCGAGGAGCGCGCCGTGCCCGCGTCCGACATTCCTGGCGAGGTTGCCAGCCCCACGCAGCCCTTCCCCACCTGGCCGCGCCCGTTCATGCGCCAGTCCTTCACGGTGGATGACATCAACCCCTACCTGCCCGAAGCCGACCAGGCCGAACTGCGCCGCAACCTGACCGAGGTGTGGCGCAACGAGGGGATCTTCACCCCGCCCAGCTTGCGCGGATCGATCTCGATGCCGGGCCATAACGGCGGCGCCAACTGGGGTGAAGTTGCCGCCGATCCGGCGCGCGGGCGCTTGTATGTCGTTAGCCGCGAACTGCCGATCCTGCTGAAGCTCAATGTCGATAACCGGCCCGAAGCGCTGGCCGCCATGCCCAATGCTGAAGAGGGGGACCTGCCCTATCGCTGGCCGGTCAACTTCATGCTGCAATCCAACGGCATGGGCGCGATCAAGCCGCCGTTCTCCACCATCACCGCCTATGACATGAACACGGGTGAGCAGCTGTACCACATCCCCAACGGCGGGATGAGCCAGCTGATGGAGCAGGGCATCAACAATACCGGCGCGCAGACCCCGCGCGGCGGCCCGATGGCGACTGCGGGCGGCCTGCTGTTCGTGGGCACTGCCAGTGACCGCCGGTTCCGCGCGCGCGATGCCGATACCGGCCGCGTGCTGTGGGAATACCAGCTGGATGCTGCAACCGAAGGCGTTCCGGCGACCTTCATGGTGGGCGGCCGCCAGTACATCACTATCCCCGTGGGCGGCGAAGGCCACTTCCTGGGCGGCCTGGACATGCCCGATCCCGGCCCCAGCCGCTACGTCACCTTCGCCCTGCCGGCGCGCAACTGATGGCTCGCCGTCTGATCCTGGCGGCGTTGATGGCCACGGCTGCGCTTGGCAGCACGGCTGCCCGTGCGCAGGAGGAAGACCTGACGGTGCTGCCCGCAGCCTCGAATGACTTCCGCCCTTCGCAAACCGCATGGGGTGATCCTGACTTGCGGGGCGGCTGGCCAATTGACCACCTCAACGGCCGCACGCCGCTGCAACGCGATCCCGCCATGGGCAACCGCCAGCTACTGACGCAGGAGGAATACTCCACCCGATCGCAAGCCGTGGAAGCACTGGAACAGCGTTACCAGAACGAGGATACCAGCGGCACCATGGGCATTGGCCACTGGGCCGAAGTGGCCAGCGCCAACCGCCGCACCAGCTGGATCACCGCGCCCGCCAATGGCCGCCTGCCTGCCTACACCGCCGAGGGCGAGCGCCTCTCGGGCGAAATGCGCAGCACCTGGGTGCAAGGACAGCCGTTTGACAGCTGGACCGATTTCGACACCTGGGACCGCTGCATCACGCGCGGCCTGCCCGCCAGCATGTTCCCCTTCATGTACAACAACGGCATGCGCATTTTCCAGGCGCCCGGCCTGGTCGCGCTGCAGATGGAAATGGTCCACGAGACGCGGATCATTTACACCGATGGCCGTGCGCCCATCCCCGCCCAGATCGGCCAATGGCTGGGTGAAAGCCGCGGCGAGTGGGAAGATCACAATACGCTGAAGGTGACGACCACCAACTTCCTGCCCGGCCCCAGCGCCACCAACATCGGCACCACCGGTTCGCCGCCGCAGAACCGTACTCCGGTGAGCGCGCAGGCGAAAATGACCGAATGGTTCCACATGGTCGGGCCGGATCAGATCATCTACGAATTCACCTGGGAAGATCCCACGGTGTTTGCGGAACCCTGGTCTGCCCGCCTGGAATGGCAGCGTGACGAGGATTTCGCGATCTACGAATACGCCTGCCACGAAGGCAATGTGCAGGTGCGCAACTTCATCACCGCCAGCCGGGCAGAGCGTGCGGCAGTTCCGGCCGTGGAAGGCGCGCAATGAGGTTCAAGGCCGCCTTTGCCTGTGCCGCTGCACTGGTCGCGATGCCCGCGGCCATGCCCGCATTGGCGCAGGTGCCGGCCGACCTGACCACCATGCCGCCGGTGTCGGACGATTATCGTCCGGCCACCACGCAATGGGGCGATCCAGATTTGCGCGGCACCTGGCCGCTCAACGACATCGCCGATCTGCCAGTCAACCGGCCCGCACAATATGGCGACCGCTTCTGGAAGACGCCCGAGGAAATCGCTGCCGAGCAAGGACGGGTGGAAACCATCCAGGAAGCCTATGAAGTGGAGGATGAACAATCCACCATCGGCCTTGGCCACTGGATCGAATTCCAAGCCGGCGCACTGCGCACTTCAATGGTCGTTTCGCCCGCCGATGGTCGCTTGCCCGCCTGGACCGATGAAGGTCGCCGCCGCTCGGCGCTGATGCGCTCAAGCTGGCTGATCGGCCAGACCTACGACTGGACTGACGATTTCGACACCTATGACCGGTGCATCACGCGCGGCTTTCCGGCCGCAATGTACCCGGCGCGCTACAACAACGGCATCCGCATCTTCCAGTCGCCCGGTTATGTCGGGATCGTGATCGAAATGCTTGGCCAGCGGATGATTCCGGTGGGTGAAGGCGGTCACTGGCCGGCAGCGGTAACCGGCTGGTACGGCTCCAGCCGCGGGCGCTGGCTTGATCACAACACGCTGGAAGTTGAGACCACCAACCTCACCCCCGGCGCCAGCGTGTTCAGCAACGGCACTGGAGGTGTGCCGCTGAACAACACCACCCCGGTCAGCGAACAGGCCAAGGTGGTCGAACGCTTCTCGCTGGTTGGTCCGGACACGCTGACTTACGAAATGACTTACGAAGATCCCGTTGTATGGACCGCGCCGTTTACCCTGCGGGTCGACTGGACGCGTGACGACAGCTACCAGATGTTTGAATACGCCTGCCACGAAGGTAATGTACAATTGCGCGGCTATATCACGTCCGATCGCGCGCGCCGCGAGGTTGAATATCAGCGCGGGCGCATGCTGGAACCGCTCGATCCCAATGCCGGGCCGCCACCAGCGATGGATCCGGCCGCGGGCGGATTGCGGCGCCGGACCAATTGACTGCCCCACTAGATTTCCAGCGCCACACCGGCGCTTCATCTTAAAGCGAATACCAGGAGAGAAACCGACATGTCCAAGTTCAAGCTGACCAAGGCGCTGATGGCGCTTTCCGCCGCGGCCCTCGCGTTCACTGCGGCCAACGGCCCGGTGGCGGCGCAAGCCGTGCCCGAAGACCTGACCGTGATGCCGCCGGTGCCGACCGACTACCAGCCGGCGCGCACCCCGTGGGGCGATCCGGATCTGCGCGGCATGTGGCCGATCGACAATATCGCCAGCCTGCCGATGAACCGTCCCGCCGCCTTCGGTGACCGGTTCTGGCTGACGGAAGAAGAATATGCCGCCCGCCAGGCGCAGGCCAACGGTTCGGACGCGCGTTATGCCGCCGAAGACGAAAGCGGCACCATCGGCATGGGCCACTGGGTGGAATCGGACAGCTCCGGCCGTCGCACCAATCTGGTGGTTTCGCCCGCCAATGGCCAACTGCCCGCGATGACCCCGCAGGCGCAGGAACTGTATCGCGCCGGCCGCAGCAGCTGGACGCCCAACACCACGTTCAACTGGGTGACCGAATTCGACAGCTGGGATCGCTGCGTCAGCCGCGGCTTCCCCGCCTCGATGTTCCCGTTCCGCTATAACAACGGCATCCAGGTGGTGCAGAGCCCGGGCTATGTGGTGATCAACCTTGAGATGATCCACGATGCCCGCGTGATCCCGATCGTGGCCAACAAGGCTGCCGCCGATGCCCGCCGCTGGCCCGCCAGCGTGCAGGCATGGATGGGCCAGTCGATCGGCTGGTGGGAAGGCAACACCCTGGTTGTCGAAACCACCAACCTGAAGACCGGTGACAGCGCCACGCGCGATCCGTTCGCCCGCAACGGCTCGCCGCTGAACATGGCGACCCTGGGCGTGCCACCGTTCAACACCATCCCCACCAGCGCGCAGGCCACTGCCACCGAGCGGCTGACGATGACCGGGCCGAACGCGATCGTCTACGAAGTGACCTATTCGGATCCCGAGGTGTTCACCGCCCCCTGGACCGCACGCCTCGACTGGTCGCGGAACGATGACTATTCGTTCTTCGAATATGCCTGCCACGAAGGTAACGTCCAGGTGCGCAACTACATCAACGCCAGCCGTGCCGGGGTGCAGCTGTCGGGCGCCGCGGGCGGCGTCGAGTAAACACGAAGTCAAAGGGGCCGGGACGTATCGCGTTCCGGCCCTTTTCGCACTGACTGACCGGCGGTTTGCCGGCGCAGCATACCCAAACGATCGCGCGCCATGCGCGGCATTATCCGTCCGGGACCAGGATCACCATGACCATCGCTTTCAGCAAATCCGCTTTCGCCTGCCTGCTCCTGGCAACCGCTGCATGCGCCACCCCCGGCCAGATGGCCGTGGCGCAAGACAGCATCGCCAGCGGACCGGTGCAGACGCAGCAGGGCCAGGTGCGCGGTGTTCCCGGGGCATTGCCCGGCATTACCGTGTTCAAGGGCCTGCCCTTCGCTGCCCCGCCGGTAGGTGACCTGCGCTGGGAACAGCCGCGTCCGCCCGCCAGCTGGACCGGTGTGCGGATGGCCGACCAGTGGGGCGACAACTGCGTGCAGAACCCGGCGCCGCAACGCTTCCCCAACAATTCCGCCACCGACATGCCCGACAGCCCCGGCATTTCGGAGGATTGCCTCTACCTCAACGTCTGGACCCCGGCGACCACCGGCACAGAGAACCTGCCGGTGATGGTCTGGCTCTATGGCGGCGCTTATAACGAAGGCGGCGGCTCGGCCCCGTTCAGCCATGGCGATCAGCTGGCGGCCAAGGGCGTGGTCATGGTCACGCTCAATTACCGTGTGGGTTCGCTAGGTTTCTTTAGCCACCCTGAGCTGACCGCTGCCGATCCGCACGGTGCATCGGGCAATCAGGCGCTGGGCGACTCCATCGCCGCGCTGCAATGGGTACATGACAACATCGCAGCTTTCGGCGGCGATCCCACCCGCGTAACCATCTTTGGCGAAAGCGCCGGTGCAGCAATGGCCGGTGGCCTGGTCGGCGCCCCGCCCGCCCGCGATCTGGTGACACGCGCCATTCCGCAGTCGGGTGCCTGGATGGGCCTGGGCATCGCGCCGATGGTCACCCGCGAGCGGGCCGAGCAACAGGTGATGACCGCGGCGCAAACGCAGTTCAACACCACCTCGCTGGCGGCATTGCGGGCCATTCCGGCGACCGAAATCCACCAGAAGCTGCGCGGCGCAGGCATGATCGTGGATGGCCACATCATCCCGGAAGACGTCTCTATCGCGGTGGCCAATGGCCGCCAGAATCCATGGGATGTACTCGCCGGGTCGAACGAGGACGAAGGCAGCTTCACCGCCGTATTCGGTCCGCCGCCCACGCTGGAAGCGTACAACCAGGGCGAAGCGCAGCGCTATGGCACGCATATCGAACTGGGCCGCACCGCCTATCCTGCCAGCACCGATGCCGAAGCCGCCGCGCAAAGCCCGCGCCCGTTCAGCGATGCGATGACCTGGCACATGCGCCAGTATGCCGACGGGCAGGCCCGCATCGGCCGCAGCGCCTACCAGTATTTCTTCACGCACGACCCGATCTATGATCCCGACAAGCCCAATCTGGGCGCCGCTCACACGGGCGAAATCCCCTATGCTTTCGGCAACCTGTGCGCCCCGCGCACTTATCCGGGCGGCTCCTCGGTCACGCTGATGTGCGGCAATGCGGCAGAGGAAGCCTTTGCCGATCAGGTCTCGCAGTACTGGGTCAACTTTGCCGCCACCGGCAATCCCAACGGTCCCGGCCTGCCGCACTGGCCTGCCGCCAACGAGGTGCCGCGCAGCCAGGTGATGCGGCTGGATGCCGATGGCTCCGCCGTTGGACCGTGGCTGACCGAAGCGCAGGACCGGCTGTACCAGGCGCTGTTCCAGGATCGCGTGGCGACCCCGCTGGGGCTGCCCGCAGGCAACTGATCTTCCCCTTCCCGCAAGGCAATGCATGCGCCATAGTGCGCGCATAACACCTTGTGGGAGAGGGACATTGCCAAACATCAAGCGGGGCCTGCTGGCCTCGGCAACCGCCATTGCTGCGCTGGCTTCAGCTGGAACCAGCGCGCAATCGGGCACTGCTGCATTCGCTGACCAGATCAGCGTCGGACGCACACTTTACGCTGCCAATTGCGCCGCCTGCCATGGCGAAACGCTGGCCGGCGGCCAGTTCGCCGCCACGCTGACAGGCCCGGCGTTTCTCGCCCGCTGGGGCGGCCTGCCCGTGGGTGAGCTGGAGGCCTATGTCCGCACCTCGATGCCGCCAGGGGGTGGCGGACGGTTGAGCGATAGCGATTACGCCGCGCTGACCGCGCTGATTGTGCACCAGAATGGTGGCGAACTGTCCCAGCCGGTGGCGCGCGGGCTGGCGCTGGCCATGCCCGCTGCCCCGCCTGCCGAAGTTCGCAATGCCCTGGGCATCGGCGGCATTTCTGCCAACCACCCCCTGCCCGCCAGCGCGCCGCCGGTGGACCCCTTTGCCACCTACCGTCCGGTCACCGCTGCTGACCTTGCAAACCCGGCACCGGAGGAATGGCTCAGCTGGCGGCGTGGCCACAATGGCCAGGGCTTCTCGCCGCTGACCCAGATCGATCGCAGCAACGTTGACCGGCTGAACGTGGCGTGGGCGCAGGCTCTGCCCACCGGCGCCAACATGAACGAGCCGCTGGTACGCGACGGGGTGCTGTACGTGTTCGGCTTTGGCGACGAGGTGTTCGCTTTCGATGCCGCCAATGGCCGCCCGCTGTGGCGTTACCAGCGGCAATTGCCTGACGGCACTACGCCGCTGTCCAAGAAGACCATCGCCCTGTGGGGTGACAAGGTGATCATCGCCACGTCTGACCTGCACATGATGGCGCTGGACGCCCGCACCGGGCGTCCCGTGTGGGACGTGGCCATCCCCGACAGCGATAGCACGCGCAGCAACGGCGGCCCGCTGGTGGCCGATGGCGTGGCCATGATCGGCCTTGCCACGCAGCGCGACGGCGGCTCGATCATCGCCGCATTCGACGTGGATACCGGAGCGCACCTGTGGACCTTCAACACCGTGGCGCAGGAAGGTACGCCCGGCGGCGATACGTGGAACGGGCGGCCCAATGCCCAACGGCACGGTGGTTCGGTGTGGACCAGCGGCACCTTCGATGCAGCAAGCGGCCTTGCCCTGTGGGGTGTGGCGCAGACTTACGATACCGGCGCGCTGCGCGATCTTGTGCCCAATCTTGCTCCGGGCAGCAACAACGATGGCCTCTATACCAATTCCACCCTCGCCTTCCGCCCTCGCACCGGCGAACTGGTATGGTATTATCAGCACATGCCCAACGACCAGTATGATCTGGACTGGGTGTTCGAGCGGGTGGTGGGCACCATCGACGTGAATGGCAGCCCCCGCCGCGTGGTTATGACCGGCGGCAAGGAAGGGCTGTTCGACACGCTGGACGCGGCCACCGGGCAGTACCTCTCCACTGTGGACATGGGCTTTCAGGATTTCATCATCGCCATTGATCCAGTGACCGGCCGCAAGACGCCCGACCCCGCGCTGCTGCCCGGCCGCGACCGGCCCCCGGTGTTCATGTGCCCGCACGCCGGCGGCGGCCGCAACTGGAGCCCCACCGCGTTCAACCAGGCGACGCACCGCCTGTTCGTCAACGCCCGCGATACGTGCATGGAACTGGTGCCCAACCCCACGGCTGGCTTCCTGTCGAGCGGGGTGGACGTGTATTATTCCGCCCCGGCCGACAGCGACGGCAATTATGGCATCCTGCAAGGGATCGACATGCAGGAAGGCCGCGTGCTGTGGGAAACTCGCCGCCGGGCGCCGTATGACGTGGGTGTGCTGGCCACGGGCGGCGGGTTGCTGTTCACTGGCGCGATGGACCGTGAATTCATGGCTTACGACCAGGATACCGGAGAGCAGTTGTGGCGCACGGGCCTGACCGGCGTGCCCAACGGATCGCCCATCACTTATTCGGTGGACGGGCGGCAGTATGTCGCCGTGGTCACCGGCATGGGCAACCCGCTGGCCTTCGGCCTGCCCAACTTCACGCCTGAGCTGCCAGTGCCGCCAGTCAATTCGTCCAGCATCTACGTCTTCGCGCTGCCCGAAGATCGCTGACCGCAGCCTCCAACAAGCAAAAAGGGCCGCTCTCCAGATTGGAGAGCGGCCCTTTTCGTGTCCGGCCCTAAGGCGCGGCGACTTAGTAGTAGATGCCCAGCGTAAAGCCGATGGCGCGGCCGCAGAACACGATCACGACCCACATCACCAGCGACAGGACCGCCGACAGCTTGACCGCAGTGGGCGGGCTGGCCAGCGTATCCCACTGGTCCACCGTCTTGTAAGTGACGAAGTGGAAATACAGCATGTTCAGGCCGGCCAGGGCCATCACACCCATCTTTGTGAGGAAGTAGGGGTTGATCATGTAGGAATGCGCCTTGCTGATCCACAGCAGGGTGCCGGTGATCGCGGCCAGCACGAAGGCCATCCACGTCCACTTCAGGGTGTCTTCGGAAACTTTGCGCACGGGCACGGCGGTACTCGCCAGGCCCAGCATGCGCAGGTCCATCACCAGCAGCGTGCCCAGCACGGTAACCAGTGCGATGACGTGGAGCGTCTCGATCGTCGGAAAGGCCCAGAGGCTTTCGGCGATGGAGATGCCCATTGGGGAATACTCGATCGATTCCCAGATGTTTGTCGGTTGCGGATACATGGTCAGGACTCCCCCTTAGACCGGAACGTAGGCGATCCAGCGACCGCACAGCATAATCAGGCACCACAGGATGATGAGCAGCAGCGCCGTGGTGCGGGTGCCCGAAGGAGCCTGCCACCCGGGACCGCCAGCAGTCGCCGCCGCCAGGATCTTCTTCTGGAACGCCAGCGAGAGGAACACGGTCACCAGCAGCAGGACCATCTTGATCCAGAACACGGCGTTGACCATGTTGCGGATCGGTTCTGCGGTGATCATCAGCAAGCCGCTGAGGATGATGACCAGCAGGCCCCACCAGGTCCAGCGGTTATACCGCGCGCTGGCAGCAGCCACCGTCTGGTGGGTGCCGGCCTTGCCCATGACACGCAGCGACAGCATCAGCGAAGCGCCGAAGGCCGCCGCGATGGCCAGGATATGGATCACCTGCGCCAGCGGCACGTTCCAGAAATTCTCGACCATGAACAGGCTGAGCGGCGTTTCGGTAATCCAGAAGGCAAAGTCGAGGAGGAAGGTATTCCTCAACCAGTCTGTCAGGCTGAACAGCAAATCAAACATTTGTGGGCTCCCCCTACGAATTTATTCTGACGCCGCACCCTTGCGAGGTGACGGGCCAGCAAACCTTGATCCAGCGCAAACCCGCTAGCGACTCAGCAGGCCTACGCCAAGTGGCGGCACGGCGGTGCGACCAATCGCGACAATTTATCACAAAGTCGCCCTCGACATAGTGCCCGCATTTCGCAACGGAACACGGACAAGTTCAAACGCGGACTTTCGCGAAGACGCCGATTGGCTCCCTTGCCGCGCTGCTAAAGCAGGCGGGAGGCCATTGTCAAAGCAAGGATGCGCCTTTAGGACAGAATCAACGAGGCGATGTGTTCCGCAAGGATGCAGCAGCCCGGTCCAGACAGGCGGGAGTAGGTGTTTATGGTGCAAGGCCGATGGCTGATGGGAGCGGCGCTGCTGGCAACGGCTACGGCCGGTGCAAGCTATGCGCAGGACTCCATTCCGGCAGGTGACTGGCGGACCATCAACCGTGACCTGGCGGCCACCCGCTTCTCCCCGCTGGACGATATCAACCGCGGCAATGTGGCCGGGCTGCAGCAGGCGTGGACCTATCCCCTGCGTGCTTTCAATACTGCCGTTCCCGTGGTGGTCGATGGCGTGATGTACATGCCCGCGCAGAACCGCGTGGTCGCGCTTGATGCGGCGACTGGTGCGGAAATCTGGGTGCACGAACTGCCTGCCTCGCCCGATCAGGGTGCGGGCAGCGGCGGCGGCGGAGGCTTCTCCGGTCGCGGCGTGGGCTACTGGCCTGGGCAGCGTGGCATGGCCCCGCGCATTCTGGTGATGCGGTCCAACAAACTGGTCGCGCTCGATGCGGCCACCGGCCAGCTGGTCGCCAGTTTCGGCACCAATGGCGAGGCCGATGTCGGCGTACCTTATGGCGGCACGCCCACGATCAACGGCAACGTGGCGGTGATCGGCGCGGCCAGTCTGGAAAATCCGCAGGGCGCAGCCGGCAATCCGCGCGCGTTTGACGTGGTGACCGGCGCCAAGCTGTGGGAATTCGATACCACGCCGGAACCGGGTGAACCGGGCGGCGAAACCTGGGGCGCCAACAGCGCCGTGGGGCGCGGCGGCACTAACATGTGGGGCTTTGCCGCCACGGTCGATGTGGATACCAACACCGCTTACCTGCCCATCGCGGGTCCGGCGCACAATTATTACGGCGGCGATCGCCCCGGCTCCAACCTCTACGGCAACTCGGTTGTGGCGGTGGACATGCGCACGGGCGAGTACAAGTGGCATTTCCAGACGGTGCACCATGATCTGTGGGACATCGACATGAGCAATGCCGGCCCGCTGATCAACGTGAACGGCCCTTATGGCCGCCACCAGGCACTGGCCAACATCGGCAAGTCCAGCCTGTTCTTCCTGCTCGATGCGGAAGATGGCGAGCCGGTACTGCCGGTGGCGGAAAAGCCGGTACCGGGCGGCAACGTGCCGGGCGAATATTACAACCCCACTCAGCCGATCCCGCAGGTTACCCCGCCGCTCAGCCGCGTGACCATGAACTATGCCGATATCGTGACGGCAGCCGACACCAACGAGGCCCACGCCACCGCGTGCCGCGCCATGTGGGATCGCGCCGGCGGCTACCTCAACTTTGGGCTCTACACCCCGTTCAACTTCCGCGCCGAAGGTGCGCCAGTGCAATCGACCATCCAGTTCCCCGGTGGAACCGGCGGCGTGAACTGGGGCGGCCCGGCGGCCAATCCGGGCACTGGCATCGTCTATGCCAACGTGCAGGATGGCTCGCTGGTGGGCTGGGTTGAGCGCGTGCAGGGTGATCGGCCCTACAGCTTCGATGCCACCAGTTCGCCGCCGTATGACCGGGCAAGCGTGGACGGCAAGGGTCCGTTCTTCTCGTTCGCGGCGCCGCTTTCGGGTGAGTACGATGCCAATGGCCGCGGCGTGGGCGTAACCGCGCCGTGCTACAAGCCGCCGTGGAGCCGGTTGACCGCGGTCAATGCCAACACCGGCGAAATCCTCTGGGCTGTGCCACTGGGGATGTACGATACCCAACCCGAAGGTCGCCAGGTGCTGGGCAATTCCGGCAGCGCCGGACCGACTGTAACGGCGGGTGGGCTGGTATTCGTCGGCGCCACCAATGATCGCCGGTTTCGTGCCTTCGATGCCACTAATGGCGCGCAATTGTGGGAGACGACGCTAGGCGGAAATGCCAATGCCAATCCGATGACGTATCGGGGCCGCGACGGCAAACAATATGTCGCCATCAACGCCAGTGGCGTTATCATGGTCTATTCGTTGAATCAGTGAATTTTGCATACAGGAGAGGTTATGCAGGGGATTAAGCGTTTTTCGATGACAGTGGCCGCAACGGCGCTGATCGCACTGGGTTGCGGTGCCGCCCAGGCTCAGGATCGCATCGGTGATGCGCCTAATATCAATGGCGTGTGGCAAGCCATGAATACCGCCAACTGGAACCTGGAACCGCACAGCGCGGGCCCCAATCCCGTGGCTGATCGCCTGGTTGGTGCCATTGGCGCCATTCCTCCGGGCCTGGGCGTGGTGGAAGGCGGCGAAATCCCCTATCTGCCCGAAGCGCGTGAGCGGCTGGACAAAAACCGCGCCAACGTGATCCGCCATGATCCGGAAGCGGCCTGCTACCTGCCGGGCATCCCCCGCGCCACGTACATGCCGTACCCGTTCCAGATCATCCAGGGTAACGATGACGATATCCTGATGGCCTACCAGTATGCTTCGGCTAACCGCGTGGTGCACATGGAAGAAGTCGGCATCCCGCCGATCGATACCTGGATGGGCACTTCGTATGGCACCTGGGAAGGTGACACCCTGGTTGTGACCACCCTGGCGCTTGGCCCGGGCCTGGTAAAGCTGCCGGCTGGCGAGATGGAAGAAGGCGTGACCTGGCTGGACCGCGCCGGCAATTACCTGACCAACCATGCAACGGTGACCGAGCGGTTCACCCCGCGTGGTGCCAACCATATGGACTACGAAGCGACGATTGATGATCCCACGATCTATTCGCGCCCGTGGACCATCCGCATGCCGCTGTACCGCAACGTTGATGCAAACGCGCAACTGCTTGAATTCAAGTGCGTGCCGTTTTCTGAACAGCTGTTGTACGGCGACTTAATCGAGGGCCAAGGCGCAGAGTGATAACACACTCTCGTTGAAGTCCCGCAAGACCTCACGATTCGTGAAACCAAGGAGTTACCTGCCATGCAATTGAAGAAGCTCAGCGCTGCCGCGATCGGCGCCGTGCTCGCGGTGACGGCCGTGGGGGCTGCGGCCCACCACTCGTTCGCTACCGAGTTTGACCGTAACCGTCCGATCCGCCTTGAAGGCAAAGTGGTGATGTTCGAGTGGGTTAACCCGCACTCGTGGATCCACATCGACGTGCGCCGCAATGGCCGCGCCGAGCGCTGGCGCGTTGAAGGCGGTGCACCGTCGGCTCTGCTGCGTCGGGGCTGGAACCGAAACTCGCTGCCGGCCGGCACCGACATCATCGTGGACGCCTTCCAGGCTCGCGATGGTGACACCCGCGCCTCGGCCGCTGAAATCCGCTTCCCGAACGGTCGCGAGCTGTCGCTCGGCAACCCGACCACCGAAGCAGTTGCCGCCGCCGCTCGTCGCGCGCAGGGCAACTAAGACACGCTATCCTGCCTTGGCAGGATGCACGATGCGGGGGCTTCCGAAGGGAGGCCCCCGTTTTCGTTTGTGGTGCCAGGGGGCCAACAGCCTTTGTCATCTTCCTGTCGGCAACCGTGGCTTGCCGGACATTCGCCCCTCCCCATAGGTGCCATGACACCTTGGGGGACCATCATGACCATGACGATCGCGCGAATTGCCTCTGCCGCCGTGCTGCTGGCCATCGCCAGCCCCGCAATGGCAGCCTGCCCTGTTGGCTCGTACGATGCGGTCGGCTGGAACCCGGGAGCCCCCGCCGATTCCGCGCCCGGCTATACCGCGCGGGTAACGATCGGCGAGCGCGGGGCCGACGTGTGCACCATCGACTGGAACCTTGGCCGACAGGAGTTTTCTGCCGTGGCCCTGTTCGATTCCCGCACGCAGCAGCTCCATGCCTCCTACGCCAACCTCGAGGAAGGCTGGTTCGGCATCATCAGCTATCGCCTGGAAGGCAATCGCTGGGTGGGGGAATGGGCAATCTACAACACCGGCAACGGCCTGCGTGGCCGCGAAACGCTGACCCGCCGCTGATCGCGACAGCGCTTGCCAGCCAGCCTCTCACCGCCGATACCGGGAGAAATGGTTTCGAGAGGACATTCATGAACACCCTGCGCGCGGCCCTGCTGGGCGGCCTTCTGCTGGCTTTGCCCACCCCTGCCCTGGCGCAGGATGCACCTGCCACCTCATGCCTGCCGCAGGGGCCCTTTGCCATGCCCGCCCACACATCGGTGGAGCAAATGGGCGATGGCCGGGTAACCTTCCGTCTCTGCGCACCTGAGGCGCAGGCTGTGAAACTGATCAGCAACGACCTGGACGGCGTGGTTCCAATGGGCCCGCAAGGCGGCCTGCCGATGACGCGCGAGCCCAGCGGCCTGTGGACTGTGACCACGCCGGTGCCGGTGCCGGCGGACAATTACCGCTACAATTTCCTGGTCGATGGCGCGCGCGTGCCCGATCCGCTGGCGACCTCCTTCAGCCGTGAGCGGGCGGGTATCAATTCAACCGTGGACCTGCCCGGTTCCGAGGGCGATTTCCAGCGCTGGGTCGCCGATGTGCCGCACGGAACGGTGACGCAGGTTACCTACTGGTCCGAGCCGCTGGGCGCGATGCGCGAAGCCAATGTCTATACCCCGCCCGGCTACATGAGTGGCACCGAACGCTACCCAGTGCTTTATCTGGTGCACGGTGCGGGCGATTCGTCAGACAGCTGGACGCAGGTCGGCCACGCGCAGAACATCATCGACAACCTGCTCGCCGCGGGCGAGGTTCAGCCGATGATCGTGGTCATGCCGTTTGGCCACACGCCGCCGCGCAATGGCGCCAACATGCTGGCCAACACCGATTTTGGTAATGACCTGCATGACGTGCTGATCCCGCACATCGATGCCAATTTCCGGACCATGCCGGATTCCGCACATCGCGCGATGGCGGGTCTTTCGATGGGCGGCGGACATACCATCCGCTTTGGCCTGACCCGGCCGGACGTGTTCAGCCGGGTGGGCGTGTTCTCGATGGGCCTTGGCATGGGGCCGACCGACGTGGCCGATTATACCGCAGCCAACGATGCCATGCTCCACCGGTCCGCGAAGGAAATGCAGCTGGTCTATTACGCCATGGGCGAGACCGACTTCCTCTTTGGCACCGTTGCGCCGACCCGCGCCATGCTGGACCAGTACGGCATCGCCCATCACTACAACCAAAGCGGCGGCGGGCACACGTGGATCAACTGGCGGCGCTATCTGGCCGATTTCCTGCCGCGCCTCGACTGGAGCGAATAGCGCCTCAGACCAGCCAGCGCTGTAACCGGGGCCGCACTAGCAGGAAGCGGACATAGCAAGCCTCCAGCAGCGCCAGCACCGGCGGCAGCCGTGCGGCCAGGCCCAGCGGCCGCAACAGCGGGATCGCGCGCCAGACCGCCGCGAAGGCTGCCGCGCCTGAGCGGAGCTGGCCGTCTTCCAGCGCATGGAAGCGAGCTAGCAGGTCTTGCCGGGAGAGTGGGCAACTGGCGTCGTCAGCCTGGGTCAGGTCGATAAAGTCGATCGCGCCGCGGCGGTCGAGCTTGCGCAGCAGGGCGATCTCGCGGCGACATAGCGGGCAGGCCCCATCATGCCACACCACCAGCCGATCAGGCGCCTTGCTGCTGGCCTTGGTCATGGCTCCTGGCATCCTTTGCGAATGGCGCATCGCAACCGGGGCGAGAGTTGTTGAGGGAGCGGAACAGGAGGGGGGAAGGTATTCCGCCTCGGCCCCCGGCCGCGATGCATTTGCGGTCTGCCACCACGATGGGAAGAGATGAAGATAGACCTTGTGCCGTGCCGCGCATCAGCGCTGGCGCGGCGGTCAGATACCGGCTTCTACCGCCAGCCGGATCATATCAGCGGCGGTCTGCACACCCAGCTTGTCCATGGCAATGCCGCGGTGCATCTTGACGGTCTTTTCCGACAAGCCCAGCTCCCACGCGATCTGCTTGTTACGCAGGCCACCGGCCACCAGCTTGAGCACTTCCAGCTGGCGCGGCGATAACTCGCGGATCCGCTCGGTCGCGCGCACCCGCCGGGTCAGGCTGGGGCCAGTCGCCTGCTCACCCAGTTCGACCTGCGAGCCGAGAAAATAGACCAGCCCGCCGTCTTCCTCGAAGATCGGCGCAACCAGCACGGCATTGCGGAACGGTGTGCCGTCCTTTTTGTAATTGAGGATTTCCACCAGCGAAGGCCGCTTTTCGCGCACGCCTTCACGGATCGCCTCGGTCAGCCACGGCTCTGTCCCTGGACCTGCCAGGAAACGGCAGTTGCGACCAACCACCTCTTCCACCGCATAACCGG
>JAZKFK010000109.1:0-4016 GCA_040386475.1 Pseudomonadota bacterium
CCTATGGCCCGCGCATGCACCCGGCCGACGGGCGCGTGGTGTCCAACTTCATCGTTCAGGCGTTGAAGGGTGAGCCGATCACCATTTACGGCGAGGGCCAGCAGACGCGCAGCTTCTGTTATTGCGACGATCTGGTTGACGGCTTCATCCGCCTGATGGCCACCGGCGACGACGTGACCGGCCCGATCAACCTGGGCAATCCGGGCGAGTTCACGATGATCGAGCTGGCCGAAAACATTATCGACCTGACCGGCACCAGCAGCAAGCTGACCTTCCTGCCCCTGCCGGCGGACGATCCCAAGCAGCGCCAGCCGATCATCGACAAGGCGCGCGATACGCTGGGCTGGGAACCCAAGGTGCCGCTGCGCGACGGGCTGGCCAAGACCATCGCCTATTTCGACGGGCTGCTGAAGGAAATCGGCTGAGGGTTCAGCCGGAAGCTTCAGCCTACGGCTTCGCTTCTGGCTGTTCCACCTTGTGTTCCACCTGCAGCTTTCGGGTGATCGCGCCCATGGCCAGCGCCCAGGCCGCGCCCGCCATCCAGCCCGCTGCAACATCGCTGGGATAATGCACGCCCAGGAATACCCGCGTGGTCCCGATGACCATCACGAGCGCCACGGCACTGACCAGGATGAACACGCGCGTGGGCCGGTCGGCAAAGTTTCGCGCCAACACCAGCGCGATCGAAAGATAGACGATGGCGCTGTTGGTGGCGTGGCCGCTGGGAAAGCTCAGCGTGTTCACCTCTATCAGGTGCGGCACGATATCGGGGCGCGGGCGGGCGAACAGGCTTTTCAGCACCATGCTGGCCAAGGCGCCGCCACCAGTCGCCGCCGCCATCATCGCCGCCATATGCACACGTTGCCGGAACAGCAGCAGCGCCACTGCCATCACCGCAACCAGCGTCAGCACCGGCACGCTACCCAGCGCTGTCAGGTCGATCATGGCATCGGTCAGCCAGCCCGGCCCGATTGGCTGGGCCGTATTGCCCGGCACGCGCAGCAGCAGCGTGAGGGTGCGGTCGAGGCTGGCAGTCTCGCCCTCCACCATTTCATCGGCCAGTGCGACAAAGGCCCACAGGAAGGCCGCCGCCAGCAGGAACAGCAGCAGCAGCTTCTGTTCGCGTGCCAGCCGATTTCGCAGGTCGGTGAAGGTCATGCTCTGGCGTCTCCGGTAGTTCCACGGCACAACGCCATCCGCGCTGGTTGGTGCCAAGCGTGGCAGGAGAATAGGCAATGGACAACCTGACACACAGCCTGATCGGCGCGGTGCTGGGGCAATGCGGGCTGAAGCGCAAGACCGGGCTGGCCATGCCCGCGCTGATCATCGGCGCCAACCTGCCCGATGTGGATGCAGCGTGCTTCTTCTGGCTGGAAGGGCAGGAGCATCTCGCCTTCCGGCGCGGCATCACGCACGGGCCGCCCGCGCTGGTGCTGCTGCCGGTGGTACTGGCAGGCGCTCTCTATGGCTGGGACCGGTGGCAGGCGAAACGCGGCAAACGACCGGAGGGCCGGTTGCCGGTGAATTTCCGCTGGCTCTACCTGCTATCGCTGCTCGGCTGTCTGACGCATCCGGCGATGGACTGGATGAACAATTATGGCGTGCGCCTGCTCGCCCCGTTCAGCCAGCGGTGGTTTTATGGCGACGTGCTGTTCATCATCGACATATGGCTGTTGCTGATGCTGATAGCGGGCGTGTGGCTATCGCGGCGGCGCGAGAAAATGGGCGGTGACTGGCTGAAGCCCGCGCGGATCGCGCTGGCCGGGATACTGGCCTATATTGGCATCAACGCCGGGATCACCCACGCCCGCGAAACTGCACTGGCCGGGCAGGGCGAAGTGGTGATCGCCAGCGCCGTACCGTTGGCCTTCTGGCAGCGAGAGATGATCGTTGGCGGAAATGGCCGCTATACCGTGGGCGGCGAACCGTGGGGCGATTTCGATCTGACAGCGGCGGACAAACCGGCTATTGCCAGTGCCGTGCCGCAAGCGGCGCCTTTCCTGTTCTGGTCACGCACGCCTTTGGTCCATGTTGCCGACGATGGCCGTTACCTCCTACGCGACGCCCGCTATCTGATGCGCGGGACGGACAGTTTCACCGTGGAACTGCCGGCCGAGGTCTGCGAACCGATGGCCCAACCGCCGGGGTAAAGAGGGACTTCACGCGTGCCAAAACCGCAAATCGTCTGGCTGAGGCGCGACTTGCGCCTGGCCGACCAGCCCGCTTTCCATGCCGCTGCGGCGCTTGGCCCGGTGATTCCGGTCTATGTGCTGGATGACGAGACGCCGGGCGATCGCTGCATGGGCGCGGCCAGCCGGTGGTATCTCCACCAGGCGCTGTCTGCCCTGGAAATCGAACTCGACCATTACGAACTGCGCCTGATCCTGCGGCGCGGGCGTGTGCTGGATGTGCTGCCCGCGCTGGTGGCCGAAACCGGCGCGGCCTGCGTCCATGCGATCCGCCATTATGAGCCATGGTGGCGTGAGGCCGAGAACGAGCTGGCGGGCGCGGTGGATCTGGTGCTGCATGACGGCAATTACCTGATGCCCCTGGGTAGCCTGGTCACAGGTGGCGGCACACCGTTCAAGATTTTTACCCCTTTCAAGAATGCCCTGTTCGAGCAGATCGGCGAGGTGGCGGTGCTGCCTGTGCCCGAGTTGGCAAGACCCGCCCGCTGGCCACATTCGGAACGGCTGGAAGATTTCGCGCTGCTGCCCACCAAACCCGATTGGGCCGAAGGCATGCGCCAGTTCTGGACCGCCGGGTCGGCTGCCGCGCAGGAGCGTTTCGCCAGTTTCATCGAAGTGATCGACGATTACCGCGAGGAACGTGAACTGCCCTCGATCGACGGTTCTTCGCGACTCAGCCCGCAGCTCCACTTTGGCGAGGTTTCGGCGCGCGACCTGTGGGCGCAGGTGGGGCACAATCCGGGGCGTGGTGCAGGCTTCTTCCGCGCGGAGCTGGCGTGGCGCGATTATGCCCAAAATCTGGTCACACAGTTCCCCTGCTATGGCGAAGAGCCGTACCGGGAGGGATATGACGAACGACTGTGGCGCGATCCGCTGACCGATCCCGCAGCGGCGGCAGACCTGAAGGCGTGGCAACAGGGCCGCACCGGCTATCCCATCGTGGACGCCGGGATGCGCCAGTTGTGGCACACCGGGTGGATGCACAACCGTGTGCGGATGATCGCCGCCAGCTTCCTGGTGAAGCACCTGCTGATCGACTGGCGCCACGGTGAGCACTGGTTCTGGGATACTCTGGTGGATGCCGACTATGCCAGCAACGCCACCAACTGGCAGTGGGTCAGCGGCACGGGCGTGGACAGCAACATGTTTGTGCGCATCATGGCCCCGCTGAGCCAGAGCGAGAAGTTCGCGGCGGGCGACTACATCCGCCACTATGTGCCGGAACTTGCGGATTTTTCCGATCCTTACGTGCACGATCCGGAAGAACACGGCTGCCGCCCCGCCGCTTACTCGCGCAAGATCATCGGCCACCGCGAGGGGCGCGAGCGGGCGCTGGAGGCTTACCGCCGCTCGAGGGCTTGAAGCATTCCGCGCGACCGATAAATTGCTCCCACGATCTTGCTCCCGCTATTTCTAAGGCCCATAGACCCGCCATGGCTACGAGGGGAGCGGAGCTGTTGCACGCCGGTGCAAGATTCGGGTCGAGGCCCGGATTGTTCTCGCGCCTGCTCGCCCCCGGTTTTCGCCGCCTGCTCCAGCGGATTGATGCCGGGCTGGCCACGGGCCAGATAAACGGCTTGCTGCCCGATGGCTCGCGCATTGTGCTGGGTGGCCGCGTACCCGGCTTCACTGGCGAGATTCACCTGAAAGACTGGCGCGGCCTGCTGCGGCTGGCCACGGGCGGATCGGCTGGGTGGTACCAGGCGTGGGAAGCGGGTGAATGGACCAGTCCCGATCCGGTGCCGCTGTTCGCCCTGTTTGCCGTCAACGGGGCAACGCTGGGCGAGGTGGGCCGCGCCAAGGGCCCGTGGCGCTGGGGCGCGCGGT
>JAZKFK010000110.1:0-1816 GCA_040386475.1 Pseudomonadota bacterium
TTGGACATGCCGGGGCCGTGGAAAAACGTGTCGCCGGTCATGTGGGTGCCGGTGATGACGCTGGGGCCGCGGCGGGCGGCCTCGTCGGGGTAGCGCTGGCGGTAGACGCGGGCGCCTTCGGAGTCCTTGAGCGGTGCGTCGACGCTGAGGTTCATGGCCCAGTCGACCAGCAGGGGGTTGAGCTGAAAGCGGCGGTATTCCTCATAGCCCTTGCGCGGCATGAAGGTGGGCTCGCCGGCCTTGTTTTCTTCTGGCGCCCAGCGGTGGCCCAGGTCGTAGTCCACCAGCCAGGTGCCCCAGCTCACGTCGCCAATGGTGCCCCGCTGCGGCGGCGTGCCGGCCACGCCGGAGATCACGTAGTACGCCTGCGCAAAGTCGAATTTCGGGTTGAGCAAAATCGCTTGCATGGACGACGACGAGTTGACCTTGCCCATGCCCAGCACGGCGCCGCACACGCCGTCGGTGTTGCAGTACACGGGGCCCAGCGCGCCGGGCACGGTGATGGGGGTGGCGTCTTTCCAATACCGCTCGTACCAGTGCTGGAACTCACCCGCGCGGTCGCCGGTGTTCTTGCCGATCTCGAACATGGCGGCGACGAAGACCTTGACGCGGATGGGTGCGGCGTTGCTGGTGGTGGTTGCAGAGGGTGCCGTGGCGCAGCCGGCAATGGACACTGCTGCGGCCAAGGCCAGCAGCAGCCTGCGCGCGGGTTGGAAGGAGTGGAGGAAAGAGAACATCGAAGGCACCTTGGCTAGGAAGAGTAGGAACACGGCCATGCATTGCCTGCACAGGCCAACAGCAACGCAAGATGTACGCCATTCTGCGCCGCGAATTCAGTGGTGGATCAACGCGGCTGGTAGCGCTGGACGAGGGCTGCAATCGCCTTGCCGTCGTCGTCCTTGCGGCGCTGGGCGCGCATGCGCGCGGTGTTGCCCATCCAGCCCGTGATGTCGGGATCGGCACCATGCGCAAGCAGCAGTTCCACCATTTCTGGGTAGTCGCGCTGAACCGCCAGTGCCAAGGGCGTTTCGCCAATCGTCGCCTCGTCGTGGGCGTTGACGTTGGCGCGCTGCTGGATCAACCATTCGGCAGCCCGGTAGTGCTCACCCTCCAAGGCATAGTGCAGTGGGGTGCGGCCCAGGTCGTCGAAGGCATCGAGCGCGTAGCCATCCGCAGCCACCAGGCGGCGCAGTTCTTCCTGGTCGCCATCGGCGGCAGCGCGGTGCAGGCGCTCGCGCTCGAACCAATCGTCGTCTTCCTTGTCTTTCTTTGTGCCCATGGCGTGGAGGGTAGCGTTTGAAGGCGGGCTTGTCCTCCAATTGAGGGCAAGCCCTAATGCACATGAATTAATTCATGTGCATTATTCACCTCATGACGCCTGCCCTTGCCTTGCCCGCCGACCCATCGCCCCCCGGCCCCGCAGACCCCCAGGCCACCCGCACCCGCCTGATCGAAGAGGCCATGCACCTTATGGCGCGCGAGGGGATGAATGCTGTGTCGCTGCGGCGGATCGTGATTGCGGCGGGGGCGCAGAACCCTTCTGCATTGCACTACCACTTTGGCGGGCGCGATGAGCTGATCGAAGCGATCACCCACTTCCTGCAGCAATGGCTGGAGCCGCGGGCCTGTGCGCGGCTGCAGGCACTGGCCGACCAGCCGGGCTACACCGTGCGCGATGTCGTGGAGGCGGCCTTTGGCCCCGTGATCGCCATGCTGAGCGAGCCCGCGCTGGGGCGCGATGCGGTCAACTTCATCGGGCGACTGGGGTGGGACTATGGCGAGAAGGGGCAGGAAATATCGGCCGCCCTGCACCGCC
>JAZKFK010000111.1:0-15683 GCA_040386475.1 Pseudomonadota bacterium
ATAACCGCTGAAAGCATCTAAGCGGGAAGCCTCCCTCAAGATAAGCAATCATCGAACCGTGATAGACCATCACGTTGATAGGCCGGGTGTGGAAGTGCGGTAACGCATGGAGCTAACCGGTCCTAATAGTTCTGTTCGCGCTTGTTGATCCCACCATCAATGTCAGGCCTGGGTAATACCCAAAGTCTAGCATCGTGGAGGATTATCCAAGCCGGATGATCGCCCAACACAACACTGATATCTTCCCGAAAGGGAGCATCGATTTAAAAACCTTGCTTACACGCCGGCTTCATTGCTTGGTGGTCATAGCGCCTGTGACCCACCCGATCCCATCTCGAACTCGGCCGTGAAACCAGGCAGCGCCGATGGTACTAACGCTCAAGCGTTGGAAGAGTAGGACGCCGCCAGGCATTGCAGCCGGCGTGGCAGGCAAGGTATACCCATTCACAAGTCAAAGGGCTGGTCCTCACGGATCGGCCCTTTTGGCGTCTCTATCCAGGACGCCGCCTATCGCGGGGTGGAGCAGCCCGGTAGCTCGTCAGGCTCATAACCTGAAGGTCGTTGGTTCAAATCCAACCCCCGCAACCAGACTTCCCCCACAACCAGACTTGCCCCACACCAGACTTCAGCCAAAAACCGGCTTTTACCGCGCTTCAAGCCTGCCCGGTCCTACACGCTCGCTGCGCGATGGGCCTCGGCCATCTCCAGATAATGCGCACATTGCTCGCGCATGCCCGCCAGCTCTGCCTCGCGCAGATCGCGCGCCCTCCTGGCAGGGCGCCCGACCCACAGCTCGCGCGCCGGAATCACCCCGCGCGGCGGCAGCAGCGCCCCGGCGCCCAGCATGGCTTGCGCCCCAACCACCCCCCCATCCATCACGATAGATCCCATGCCAACGAAGCCACCGTCCTCCACGGTGCATCCGTGCAGCAGCGCGAGGTGCCCGATGAGGACGTCGGCGCCGAGTACTGTCGGCAGCACCGGCCCCGCCATGCCGTGACGGGGCCCTTCGACGTGGATCACGGTCCCATCCTGCACATTACTGCGCGGGCCGATCACGATCGGCCCCAGGTCACCCCGCAATACGCAGTTGTACCAAATGCTGACCCCCTCCATCAGCGTCACGTCGCCAATGATGCGCGCGCCGGGAGCGATGAAGGCAGTTTCGTGGATCTGCGGCGCCTTGCCGTCTAAGGGGCGGATCCACGCCCCGGGATAACGTTCCATGGCGTGCATAGTGCTGGGATCGCGCGCCTGACGAAAGGCTGCGAGCGAAACCTGCCGTTCCTGCAGCGTGATCAAGCCGGTGGGGTCAATTGGCCGCGCGGCAATGGCTGGTAACTTGGCTCCGGTGACGGGATAAGCGGGAATACGGCACCGGTCCGGGGAGAAGTGAGTGACTGCGCGTGAAAGGCTAGACCTGTACCAGGTGCGGTGCGTCCGCATCGGTGCAGGGGTTATCACCCAATGCGCCGAGGATTGCGCCGCTGAGGGTGCGCGCCGGGTGCTGATCGTCACGTCCGCGCCAATTGCCCGCTTTGCCGAGACGCTGGCCAGCGCCCTGTCCGCGCAGGGATTGAGCGCATACATCTGGCAAGGGCCCGATGGCGAGCCGACCCGCGCCCATGTTGCCGAAGCGCAGGCCGAATGTGCCCGCGTCCAGGCCGATTTCGTGGTCGGGCTGGGTGGCGGCAGCGCGATCGATGTGGCCAAGCTGGTCGCCGCGCTGCACGGCTCGGCCCAGACGTTCGACGAGATCGTCGGGATTGACCAGCTGGCTGGCCGCACCCTGCCGCTGGCCTGTATTCCCACCACCGCCGGCACTGGCAGTGAAGTTACCCCCATTGCGGTGATCGAGGACGAGGTCGCGCAGCTGAAGAAGGGCGTTGTCAGCCGGCATCTGGTGCCCGATTTCGCCTATCTCGATGCCACGCTGACCGTATCCAAGCCGCGCAGTGTCACCGCGTCCACCGGCATTGACGCGCTGACCCATTGCATCGAGGCCTATGCCAATCGCTTTGCCCACCCGGTGGTCGATACCTGGGCGCTGGAGGGCATTCGCCTGGTCGCCCAGCACCTTGAGCGCGCCTGCGTCGTGCCGGACGACCTGGCCGCGCGCGAAGGCATGCTGATCGCCAGCCACCTTGGCGGGCTGTGCCTTGGTCCGGTCAACACCGCTGCCGTGCACGCGCTGGCCTATCCGCTGGGCGGCGAGTTCCACGTGCCGCACGGCGTGGCCAATTCCCTCCTTCTGCCGCACGTCATCCGTTTCAACGCTGCCGAAGAGCCGCGCCGCTATGCCGACGTGGCGCGCGCCATGGGAGTAGCGACCGGGGCAGGTGACAAGGCCGATGCGCAGGCCTGCGTGGCCGAGATCGAGCGCATGTCTGCCGCCGTGGGCATTGACCGGCGGCTGAGCCAAGTAGGTATCAGCGCCAACGCGCTACCCGGCATGGCTGCTGCTGCGATGACCGTGCAGCGCCTGCTGAAGAACAACCCGCGCGAAGTGACAGAAGCTGATGCGCTGCGGATTTACGAGGCTGCCCTGTAATGGCCGAAGCAACGCGCCACGCCCCCGCCGATCGCAGCCTGTTTGGCTGGTATCGCGAGTCCGATGGCAAGACCCGCCGCGTGTTCTGGACCTGCGGCGCGGGCTGGGTGATGGACGCTGCGGATGCGCAGGTGTTCCAGTACCTGATCCCGCTGCTGATCACCTCGCTGGGCATCACCCTGACCGAGGCCGGTTCGATCGCCAGCGCCAGCTATTTCTCCGCTGCCATCGGTGGTTGGCTGGGTGGCTGGCTGTGTGACCGCTATGGCCGCGCGCGCATATTGCAGCTGACGATCCTGTGGTTCTCGGTGTTCTCGTTCCTGTCGGGCTTTGCCGAAACGTATCAGCAGATGCTGGTGATCCGCATGCTCCACGGTCTTGGCTTCGGCGCCGAATGGGCAGTGGGCGCGGTGCTGCTGGGCGAGATGATCAAGCCTGAGCATCGCGGCAAGGCGCTGGGCGCGGTCCAGGCCGGCGCGCCGATCGGATCGGGCATTGCCGCCTTGCTGGCGGGTCCGGTGGCGGCCAGCTTTGACCCTGAGATTGGCTGGCGTGTTGCGTTCTGGGTTGGCCTGGCGCCAGCCCTGCTAATCTTCTTCATCCGCCGCGGATCGGACGATGCCGAGGTCTACAAGGCCGCCCGCGCCAAGCAGCGCGAGGAGAAGCGCACCACCGCGATCACGGCAATCTTCGGGCCCAAAGTGCTGAAGTTCACCGTGCTGGCGGCGCTGTTGTCGCTTGGCGTGCAAGGCGCGGCCTATTCGGTGGCCAATTACCTGACCACTTTCATGACCGGCGAGCGCGGTCTGGCGCAATCGGTCGCGGGCTATCTGGTGCTGGTCAATTCAATCGGGGGCTTCTTTGGCTGCATCTCCAACTCGTGGCTTAGCGACCTGATCGGGCGGCGCACGGTGTTCCGCCTGTTCGGCTTGGGTTTCCTGATCATGGCGGCGGTCTACCTGTTCGGACCATGGGGTGCCAACCTGTGGCTGCTGGTGCCGATTGGCATGGTCTATGGCTTCTTCCAGTTTGGCATGTACGCCAGCTTCGGGCCCTATTTCACCGAGTTGTTCCCCACCGAGATGCGCGGATCGGGGCAATCTTTCGCTTATAACTCGGGCCGCGCCGGGGCCTCGCTGTTCATCTTGGCTGTGCCGCTGGTGGCGGGTTTCATGCCGCTGAGTGCCGCGATGGCGACGATGGGCATTGTCGGCATTGCCTTTGCGCTGATCCCCACCTTGCTCTTGCCAGAAACCGCCGGACGGGCTCTGCTGTCGCTCGACGACATGGAAGGTGCGCCAGCAGGCACGTGAGCGATGGATGACCGGCAGATCATGGTGGTGGTGGGCGGCAGTCGCGGCATTGGCGCGGCCACGGCTCGCCTTGCCGCAACGCGTGGCTATCACCCGGTGATCGTATCCTCGCGCGCCAATGCACAAGCGCAGGATCTGGCTGCTGACATCAGTGGCACCGCGCTGGTGTGTGATGTGCGCGACGAGGAGCAGGTCGTGCGCCTGTTCGCCGATGCTGCCGCGCTGGGGAGAGTTTCCGCCATGGTCTATTCCAGCGGCATCACCGGACCTGCCTCGCCACTGGCCGATGCTGCGGCTCAAACGCTCAGCGATGTGGTCGCGGTAAACCTGACCGGCGCCATGCTGTGTGCGCGCGAGGCGGTGCGGCACATGTCCATGGCGCGTGGCGGAACGGGCGGCACGATTACCTTCATCTCCAGCCGTGCATCAGATCGCGGATCGTCCGGCGAATACGTGTGGTATGCTGCCACCAAGGGCGGGGTGAACAGCCTGGCCATCGGTCTGGCGCGCGAAGTGGCGCGCGAAGGCATCCGCGTCAATTGCGTGTCACCCGGCCCGATTGCGACCGAGATGCTCTCACCCGAACGCCAGCAGCTGGGCGGCAACGCGGTGGCGATGGGCCGCGTGGGCTTGCCGGACGAGGTCGCCTCCGCCGTGCTCTATCTCGCCTCCGATGAAGCGTCGTACATTACTGCCGCCAACCTTGCCGTGGCCGGCGGAGCATGAAATGATGCCACCGAACACGCATACCAGCAGGACCGGGGCATAACCCGGCCGGGAGAGAGACACAGCGATGCAGTCCTACAGCACAGATGCGCTCCCGGCGGCCACAAGGGCCACGGCGTGGAATGCGCTCTACTCGCGCCAGCTCAACAATGTCGATTTCACGCCGGCCAACAGCCAGGACTTTGCCGCGCGGCTTAGCCTGGGGCAGCTGGGGCCGATCCAGTTTGCCCGCATGGCCACCAATCGCACCAACATCCTGCGCACGCGGCGGCATATCTCTGCCGGTGCGCCGCGGCTCTATTCGTTCCTGCTGCAAGCGCGGGGCAGCAGCCTGCTGTCGCATTGCGGGCAGGAAGCGCACCTGACGCAAGGCGACTTTGCCCTTTGCGACAGCGCCGCACCGCACAGCTTCACGGTGGACGACAATTCCATCGTCATCATGCTGCGGGTGGAAGCGGCCACCATCAAGCGCCACTTGCCCACGCCGGAAAAGTTCTGCGGGATGCACCTGAAGCACGAGGTTGGCCTGACCCGCACGATGGCGGCCATGGTCGAGCAGCTGGATGGCCAGCTGGAACGCGGCTTCACCTCGCTGTACGACACCCGTTTTGCGCAGCATGTGCTGGAAATGCTGTCGATGTCCTATGCCATCGGCTTCGAGACCACGCCCGAGATGTCGGCCGTACTGGGTGGCCGCCATGCCGAGGTGGTGCGTTATATCGAGGATCACTTGCGCGATCCGGAGCTGTCGCCGGCCAGCATCGCCACCGGGCTGCGGATCTCGCCGCGTTACCTGCGCACGATCTTTGCGCGCGGCGGCGAGAAGGTGAGCGCCTACATCATTCGCCGTCGGCTGGAGGAATGCGCCAAGCAGATCGGCGATCCCAGCTGGGCTGGCCACACCCTGACCGAAATTGCCTTTGGATGGGGTTTCAACAGCGCGGCGCACTTCACCCGCTCGTTTCACGAACTGCACGGGATGCCGCCGCGCGATTATCGCCGCAAGATGCATTCCTGATCAGCCTGCCCTTCTGGGCAAGAGGGGCTGCCCCGCCAGACAAGTCGCCTGGCTGCGCTTCTGCCAGCGCAGGGGTGAAGGGAGCTACCCATGGCTGACAAGGATGTGATCGCGCTCAATGCCGAACTGGCGCTGATCCTGGCGGACTACTGGCACGAAATCGACTTTAATGGCGGGGCCGGTGCCAGCGCCTATTACACGCCTGAGGCCGAGTTTCACGGCCAGTTTGCCAGCTATATCGGGCGTGAAAAGATCCAGCAGTTCTATGACTGGCGGCGCGCGCGGGGTGACCGGCTGTCGGTCCACGCCTTCACCAACTTCCGCGCCAGCTTCACCGGGCCGGACAGCGCCGAGGCTACCAACTTCCTGTTCCTCTATGCCCGCGATGGCGTGCGCCCGCAGCCAAGCCACGAGCCGGTGACGATCTCGCTGGCGACCGACCGCTTCGTGCGGGTGGATGGCCAGTGGCTGTGCACCTATCGCCGGTTCGAGCACTTGTTCGAAAGCGATGTGCCGGTAACCAATCCCAATCTGGATGGTGACGACAAGTGACTGCCGCGCGCGGCAAGCTGGATGAAGCCGACCTGCTGGTCACCCGCAACCTGATCGGCGGCCAGTGGATCGGCGGAAATGCCAAGCCAATCGCGGTGGACGATCCATACACGCTGGGCGTGATTGCCGAAGTCACCAGCGTGGGCGAGGCCGAGGCACAAGCAGCGGTTGATGCTGCGCAGGCTGCCTTTCCCGCCTGGGCCGCTCGCACCGCGAAGGAACGCGGCACCGTGCTGCGCCGCTGGTTCGAGCTGATCCTGGCGCACAAGGCAGACCTCGCCCGCCTGATCACGCTGGAAAATGGCAAGCATATTCGCGAGGCGCGCGGCGAGGTCGATTACGCCAACCAGTTCATGGAATTCTACGCCGACCATGCCACCCGGTTGCTGGGCGAGACGATTCCCGCGCCGATGGCTGGCCGCCGCCTCTATGCCGAACCCGAACCGCTGGGCGTGGCCGCCGCGATCACGCCGTGGAACTTCCCGCTCGCCATGCTGACGCGCAAAGCCGCTCCGGCGCTGGCGGCGGGCTGCACGATGGTGGCCAAGCCTGCTTCGCAAACCCCACTCACCGCATTGGCCTTCGCCAGGCTGGGTGAGGAAGCGGGCGTACCGCCGGGGGTGTTCAACATCGTTACCGGCAGCGCCGGAGCCATCGGCAAGGTGCTCACGGGCAGCAAGGTGGTGCGCAAACTTTCGTTCACCGGATCGACCGAGATCGGCGTGATGCTGGCGCAGCAGTGCATGGGCACGATGAAGCGCATCAGCATGGAGCTGGGCGGCAATGCCCCGCTGCTGATCCTAGACGATGCCGACCTGGCCACAGCGGTGGAGACCGCGATGGTCGCCAAGTTCCGCAATGGCGGGCAAAGCTGCATCGCTGCCAACCGCATCTATGTACAGGCGGGTCTGAAGGATGCCTTTCTCGATGCATTCGCCGCGCGTGTATCCGCGATGACGGCGGGCGACGGGTTCGATGATGCGAGCGATATCGGCCCGATGATCGACGCGGCGGCGCTGGCCAAGATCGACGAGCACCGTGAGGACGCCGTGGCGCGCGGTGGGCGGCTGGTCGCGGGTGGCTCGTCCCCCGGCGGGCGGCTCGCGCTGCCCACGCTGATCGCCGATGTGCCTGCCGATGCCTTGCTGGCGCACGAGGAAACCTTCGGGCCACTTGCAGGGGTGATCGCGTTTGACACCGTGGAGCAGGGCATCGCCCTGGCCAACGACACCCCGTTCGGCCTGGCCGCATACCTGTGCAGCAGCGATCCGGCGCGCATCACCCATGTCAGTCGCCAACTGGAATCGGGCATGGTGGGCATCAACACTGGTCTCATCTCCACCGCGCACGCACCGTTTGGCGGGGTCAAGATGTCGGGCGTGGGCAAGGAAGGCAGCGCCTGGGGAATCGAGGAATACGTCAACCGCAAATATATCTGCCACGCGGGGCTTTAGGGAGAACACGGGATGCGCAAGTCGAACAAGGTCATCATCACTTGCGCGCCCACCGGCTCGATCCACACGCCCAGCATGTCGCCGCATTTGCCGGTGACCGCGCAGGCGATTGCCGATGCGGCGATCGGCGCGGCTGAGGCCGGTGCCTCGATCATCCACCTGCATGCCCGCAACGAGGCGGACGGCAGCCCCAGTCCTCGCGCCGCGGACTTCATGCGCTTCCTGCCGCAGATCAAGCAGGGCTGCGATGCGGTGATCAACATCTCCACCGGCGGCAGCGCGATGATGACGCTGGACGACCGGCTGGAAGGCGCCAAGGCCGCCCGCCCGGAAGTCTGTTCGCTCAACATGGGGCCGCTGATCTTCGACTTTTCCGGCGCGGGCAAGCGGGTGGACAACTGGGAGCACGAATGGGAGCGGCAATACGTGGAAAGCAGCCGCGGCCGCATCATGTACAACGACAACGTGTTCATCGAACGCATCATGCTGGAAGTGGGCCGCGAGTTTGGCACCAGGTTCGAATTTGAATGCTATGATATCGGCCACCTCTACACGCTGGCGCACTTTGCCGACAAAGGCCTGATCGAGGCGCCGTTCCTGGTGCAGGGGGTGTTCGGCATCCTGGGCGGCATCGGTGCGGACGTGCGCAACATGGCGCACATGGTAACCGTAGCCGGCAGCCTGTTCGGCAACGACTACATGTTCTCCGCCTTTGCCGCCGGGCGTCACCAGATGGATTTCTGCACCCAGTCAGTCCTGCTGGGCGGTCACGGGCGCGTGGGGCTGGAGGACAGCCTCTTCATCGGAAGGGGCGAACTCGCCACCAGCAACGCCGAACAGGTGACCAAGCTGCGCGGCGTGATCGAAGCCTTGGGCCGCGAAGTGGCCACCCCGGCAGAGGCACGCGCCATGCTGGGCCTCAAGGGCGGCGATCTGGTAGGCTTTTAACGGGCGGGTTCTGGCCCGGCCAATTCCCTCACAGCGCAGGCAAAAAGAAAGGCCGGCTCCCGGTTGGACGGGGGCCGGCCTTTGAGTTGGAGGCGGGAGGGCCCCCTGATTCGTTTCGTGGAAACCGGGCTGGCTCATCACCAGCCCGGTGCCGGTTTCAGAACTCCCGGCGGACAGTCAGATACCATTCGCGCGGACGGCCCGGCTGGGCATCGGTCTGCGGATAGCCAAGTGTCTGATAATCAAACACGTTCACGTAATACTGATTGTCGAACAGGTTGGTCACCCCCAACGAGAGGGATAAATCGCCGTCGTCGTTTTGGTAAGTCAGGCGCGCGTTGACCAGCGATCGGTCGGGCAGCAGGTAATTGTACTTCGTGGACGTTCCGCTGACCACTTGGCTGCTCTGGAAGGTCCAGTCCACTCGCGGCGTGATCGTGCCGCCCAGACCACCAGCAGCAATTTCGTACTGCACCCCGGCGTTGGCCGTCCAATACGGCGAATTCTGCCGCTGGTTGACCGCGCGCTGGGCGATGTCGGGCGAGGTAAACTTGGAATAGCCGACTGAACCGTTGATCATCAGTCCGTCGATCGGTGCAATGGTGTACTCCACCTCGAAGCCGCGGATTTTTGCGGGCAGGTTGCGATAATAGGTCCGGCCGATGCAGGTGATCCCGGTTGGTCCCGGCAGGGTAACCGTGCTGCACTGGGTGGATCCATCCGGACCGCCTGGCAGCGCGATCAGCTGCTGGTTGCCGGAAACCCGGTTGCCGGAAGAATCGAGCAGAGCTTCGGCGCCACCGATTGTGGCCGGGCGGTTCTTGAAGTCGGTGTAGAAGGCAGCCGCATTCAGCCGTACCATGCGGTTGAACAGGTCCAGCTTGCCGCCCACTTCGTATGCGATGTTGTTATTGCCGTCGAACTGGCTGACCTGGCTGGGTTGCAGCGGACGGGCGTTGAAGCCGGGCAAGGAGTTACCGGTGGCGGCCGAGGCATAGAACAGCGCTTCGGGCGTAGCCTGGAAGTTGAGCCCGGCCTTCCAGCTGACCAAGGTTTGTTCCGGCACCACGATAAAGCGGATGTCCGACGCGCTGGGGCTGATGTCCACCAGGTTGCTGAAGTTCACCACCTTGCGATCATCGGAATAGCGGCCACCCAGCACGATACCCAGACGCTCGCCAAACGGGCGGATCGTGGCATTGGCAAACACGGCCTTGCTGGTTGGATCGTAAGTGGTGAAGATCGAGCGCTGGCCGCCAGTGGCACCCTGCACTAGGGCAGCGTGCTGTTCGCCGTGTGAATCAAAGTAGAACCCGCCCACGACCCAGTCCGCCAGTTCGGATTCTCCCGTCAGTCGCAGCTCGGCCACGTCATAAGATAGGCTGTTGTCGTTGACGGTGTGTTCCACCACCAGCGGCATCCCATCAGTGTCGAAGGCATGATATTCCTGCAGGTCGCGGTGGCCATAGACCGCCGTCAGGTTCATCGTATCGCTCACCGACCATTCGAGCTTGGCGGAAACACCCCAGTTCTTGATCGAAACGTGCGGATCAAAGGCATAGCCGCCACGGGTGGGCCGGCCGTTGACCACGGTGCCGTTGTAATAAGTGTTGCCAGGAATGATCGTGCCCGCGGCGATGCGATCGTTATAGGTCGTATAGGTGGTGTACATGTCGCCGGTTTCGAACCGGTCGTCGATCACCAGGCCCCAGTAATTCGCTTGGCTGCGCAGGTTGGTGCTCACCCTGGCAGGGTCGATGTCGACCACGTGATCGGGCGCGTTCTCCGACTTGTCGCGGATATAGTCCCCGGTGAGCGTCAGCGTGATGTCGCTGGTCGGTTCCCACAGCAGGCTGGTCCGTGCGCCGTAGGTCTGCTCCCCCCCCAGGCGGCCGATGGTGCAATCATTGGCCGCGAAGTTCGGCTGGTTGGTAGCCAGCGGATTTGAGGTAGGAAAACTTCCCGCCAGTTGCGGCGTGCCGCGACGCTGCATTTCGCAGGTGAAGTCCAGGATACGGACAAAGCCGTCGCGGTTCTTGGTCAGGCCGGAGAAACGCAGCGCGGCGTTCTCTGCCAGTGGCAGGTTAAAGCCGGCGCGCAAGTCAACCCGGTCGAAAGCGCCGCCGGTGGCTTCGATATAGCCGCTCGCCTGATTGGGGTTGGGCGCCCGTGCCACGATGTTGACCGCCCCAGCCAGTGCGTTGCGCCCGAACAGGGTACCCTGCGGACCGCGCAGCACTTCGATATGGTCGATATCGAGCAAGTCGAAGTTGGCCCCCAGGACCAGTGGATAATAGATGTCGTCAATGTAGTAGGCGATCGCGTTTTCACCGCCAATGTTGGTATCGCCAGAGCCGATGCCCCGGATCAGCCCGGACACGCCGGGGCCGAAGGCACCTTGCGTGCGCTGGAACTGGGCATTGGGCACCACGGCCGTCAGCTCGGCCACATTGGTGATGCCGCGGGTGGCCAGATCCTCGGATGTGACCGCCGTGATGGCGATGGGCGTATCCTGCAAGTTGGTCGATTGCCGAGTGGCGGTGACGATGATGTCGCCGATTGAGGAGGTGTCCTCCTCCTGATCCTGGGCGAACGCCGTGGTTGTGCAGGCAATGGCGATCAGAGCGGCGCCCGAACACAGTCGACGCGCCGACAATTTGGTGAAAGTCATGTTTTTCCTCCCCGTTCTTCCGGCAGATTGACGAGCCAGGGCGCGCCTTCGTACCAACCGGATTGCGTTTGATGCTGAGCTTTTCTCGCACAGGGGGCGGGAACGTTCTTATCCCGGATGGTATGGCGTCATGCCCTATGCGGCACAAACGCCGCCGGGCGGAGAGCGATCAGTTGAAGTAGAACTTCAGCGCGGTGGCGCCGATTTCCGCGCGCTTGGCGGGATCGGGCACCCAGCTGCGGAAGCTGGCCAGCACCTGATCGTATGACAAGCGATCCTCATAGCCCACGAACGGTGCATCGCTGCCCCACAGCAGACGGTCGGTGCCCACGCGCCCGACCAGCCGGCTGGCCACGGTCAGGGCCAGCGATTCCAGATCGCCGTGCGGATCATCGCGCCATGCAGCGGTGCCGGGCAGGCGAAAACCGCCCGACAGCTTGATCCAGCAGCGCCCGGTATCGACCGCGCCGAGCATGGCGGCAAAGCCCGGACAGCCCAGCGGATCGGCGGGATCGGGATGGCCGAAATGATCGATCACCACGTTGACCCCGGCGGCCAGCAGCGGTGCCAGCACTTGCGGCAGGCGCGTGCCCTCGATTGCCACTTGAACATGCCAGCCAAGATCGCGCACCCGGCGCAGCAGCATGCGATAATCCGCACTGTCGAGATCGGGCAATCGTTCCGAGCGGGCCAGTTGCAGGCGGATGCCAACGACGCCATCGGCCTGCATCTGCTCCAGCAGGTAAAGGTTGGCGGGCGCCTTGACGATCGCCGTGCCTCGCAGCCTTGGATAATGGCGCAAGGCGCGGATCATGTAATCGTTGTATTCGCCCGAGATCGACAGGCCCGACAGCACCGCGTGGCCAATGCCGTGGCGGTCAAGCTCGGCCAGTAATTGCTCGGCGGTAAATTCGTAATCGGGCACGGTCCACGCATCGGGCGACACGGGCATGGCCGCGTCGAACACGTGCGCATGGCAATCGACCAGCGGGCCGGCGTCCGGTGAGAGATTTGGATCAGCCATGTTCCGGTGCCGTATCTCGCGTCATCATTCGCCCACCTGCAGGGCCAGGGCTTCCTGATAGACGCTGGTATCGATCAGCGTGGCCAGTTGCGCGCGGTTGCGGGCAGGGCGGTTGTCGCGGCTGGCCAGCCAGCGTTCCTGCACTTCCATCACATCGAGCAGATCGGGCGCAACGCCCGCCAGCCAGGCGTGGTGCTCCCAGCTCTGGACCACATCGGTAGCATCGAAGCTGCCCGCCACGCGCACCAGTTCCTGCGCGCGGGCGGGATCGCGGCGCACTTCGGCGCTGGCATCAATGATGGCGCGGATGAAGCGGACGATGCGCTGCCGGCTGGCCGGATCGGCCAGCTTGGCGGCAGTGGTGTTGAGGTTGAACAGCTCGCGATAGACCCCGTGACCGGAGAACTGCACCAGGTCATCGCCCAGCACTTGCGCGGCGTTTTCGCTTTCGGGTTCCCAGATCACCACGGCATCCACTTCGCCGCGCTCCAGGGCCGCGGTCATGCCCGCCAAGGGAGTGATCGGCACGGCGACGATGTCTTCAAACGCCAGCCCTTCATGCTCCAGCATCAGCTTGAGGAAATAGCCGGATGAGGTGTTGGGGATGGTCGCCACGCGCTTGCCGCGCAGGTCCGCTACGCTGGCGATCCCGGCGGAGCGGCGGGCGACGATGCGATAGAGGCCCTCGGTCACCGTCATCACGATGCGCAGGTCAGGGCGCGCGACCGAATAGCGAAGGGCCTGTGTCTCGGCATTGGTGGCCAGGTCAGCCTCGCCCACTTCGCCGAAGCCGGGCACGGGCGGCGCGCCCACCAGGTTGGCGATGGAGCCCATGTTCACGCTGGCTTGGCCAGGGTAATAGTGCTGCGCCGCCAGCAGCACCGGGGCGATCTCGAAGGTCTGTTTGTTGCCAGAGATGGCAATCGGGCCAAGGCGGGCGTCGGCGCTGGTCGGCGCGACGGTGGTGCAGCCGGACAGGGCCAGGCCGACACACAGTACCGCGCCCAGTACCGGGGCCAACGGCGTCCGCCTCATCCTGCTGCCTGTCATGTCCATGCTCCCCTTTGCTGGACAGGGCCTATCCTGCCATCCGCCACTCGGCAAATCCACTAAAGGGACTGTGCCGCCGGGGGCATAAGACCATACCGTAGCGGGCAAACGCCGCAGTCCGATCAGCCGCCCAGCGATTGCCGCACCGCTTCTGCCGCCGCCTTGCCGAACAGCGTGGTATCGTTGCTGACCATGACCAGTGAGAACCCTTGCGCCAGATAATCCTGCGCCTCGGCAGGCGATCCGGCTGCCGCGCCGGAGAACACGCCGGCGTCTTTGCTCGCTTGCAGCACGCGCGCAGTCAGCGCCTTTACCGCCGGATCGGATGGTGCCTTGCCGCTGGACAGGAACAGGTCACCATGGCCGATGAAGATGCCGTTGACGTGTGGCAGTGCGGCAAAGTCTGCTGCCGCTTCCAGCGAGGCCCAGTATTCCAGCTGGACCATGCGCAGGCATTGATCGTCGCCGCGCGCGAGGTAGCCGGGCATGTCCCCCAGGCCCCAGCGACCGGCGCGTGAGGTCAGGCCAAGGCCGCGCTCCCCCGCGGGCGCAAACACCATGCGGCGGGTGATCTCGTCGGCCACCGCCACGCTGGTCATGCGCGGCACCAGCAAGCCATCAGCCCCGCCATCCAGCAGCGGCTGGATCAGCGCGCCGGTATGGTCGGGCAGGCGCACCAGCGCGGCCATGCCCATCGCCTGTGCGGCAAACACCAGGCGATAGGCCATGTCCGGAGCATGCGGCGCGTGCTCCATGTCGATGACCACGAAATCGAACCCGGCATGGCCCAGCAGTTCGACCGTTTCCAGCGACGGGATCTTGACCCAGGTGCCCAGCAGCCCGCGCGGGGCCTGGCGGATGCGGTCCGCGAGGTGCTGCATCATCGGCTTATTCGGCTTCCATTGCGTTGGCCTCTGGCGGCGTCAGCTCCACGTGGATGCCGTCAACCTCTGGCCCGTTGGGCGGCATCTGGTAACCGTTGGCCACCAGCCGCGATTCCGGCAGCAGCAGGCTGGGCATTGAATCCGGCCAGTACAGTTCGGGCACCCGGCCGCTGACGGGGTTCTTGTAATGGAACCACATCGGCAGGATGTCCGGCCAGGCCAGCGTGGTGCCGGTGCCGCCGCGGAAGTGCTCGGCCCGGCGGCCCATCGTGGTCATCAGGATATCGGGCGGCAGGCGCTCGACCAGCGGACTTTGCCCCGCGGCCGCACCCGGCGGCACCGGCGCCACGGCAGACCAGCCACCGCGCCAGCTGGCGGTGGTCATGTACGGTTCGTCGATGGTCAGGCTCCACAAGCGCCAGATGCCGTTTTCCAGCACTGCCTGGTCATTGGGATACATGCCGGTGAACAGCGATGCGGAATAGAACGCGTTGGCCGCCTGCCCTTCACGCGGGGGCATGGAAGTGCGCGGCTGGAACAGGCGCGTGCGCAGGTTGGCCGAGCGGCCATCGTGCGACACGTGGATCACCGGCTGGAACCGCCAGTGGAACGAGATGCCGGGCCGCGTGGCGGGCGGGGCGCCATACATGGCATTGACGGCGGCAAGGATGCGGTCCTGCCCCAGGTAGAACCCGGCGAAGGGCGAGTGCTTGTTGCCCTTTTCGGCAAAGATACCCGCCATCGCATCCCACTGGAAATCGTCGATGTAATAGCCGTAGGCCGACGAGACATTGACCACGCCTTCATAGGCGGCAGAGCGTGACAAGCGGCGCTGGGCATCGATCAGGCGGGCAATCTGGGCCAGCCCGCCGGTTGGCATCGGCTGTGCTGCGGCTTCGGCTGCGGCTGCCACGGGCAACGGGACAGCGGCGGGGATTGCCGCCACGCGCATGCCGTCAACTGCCACCGCGCTGCCGGTTACCGGGTGCGGTTCGGCAAAGGCGGGCAGCACGTCATCGATATGGGCGGTTCCGCCAGCACCCCAGCCGGTGGCATAATCCGCCTCCAGCAACGGCAGCACTTGCAGGGCGGCGATTTTCCACAGCCCTTGGTCTTGCACCATGCGCGCGGTGACCACCGAGAAGCTCCAGCCTGCCGCGCGCGTGCCCGCTTCGCCCAGCATGCCCATCATGATCGACCGGCTGACCGCCTCGCGGTTGCCCGGCAACACGGTGACCAGCGTGGAGAACAGCGGGTGATCGTTGAAATCGCCCTGCTGCAGGCCCGCCGGACCCATCAGCTGCATGGCTTCCAGCACGCCTGCCCGGCCGCTGAAGCTGGCACCGCCGATCATCTCCACGCTGCCATCGGCGGTGAACAGGTCGGCCACGTCAGCCCACATGCGCCGGTCGACGTAATAGCCCCAGGCGTTGTGCAGGTTGCGCGCGGCATCTTCGGCATTCAGCGCATCGATGCGGGTTTCCAGCGCGGC
>JAZKFK010000111.1:15783-23919 GCA_040386475.1 Pseudomonadota bacterium
GCCAGGTTGAGGAACATCCAGCGCCCCGCCGCAGTCTGTCCGTCCACCGCCAGGTTGATCAGCGGATCCTCGATCAGTTCGGCATTCAGCGCGCCCGGTGCCATGCCGCGCACGCCGCCCTGCCGCTGGCGCAGGAAGCGGGCGATGTCACGCTGGCCGGTGATGGTGCGGTCACCCCAGTTGATCGCGCCATTGCTGGCGAACAGCGCGGCCATCTCGTCCCACAGGCCGAACTGGGCGTAATGGGCATAGAAGCGCTGCAGATCGCTGACGGCGCGGACCGATTCCACGCGCGAAACCTCGCGCGCCAGATCGTCCACCTGGGCCGGAGAAAGGTCTTGCGCGGCGGCAGGCATGGCGGGTGACAGCACGAGGGCAGCGCCAAGCGCCGCGATGATCCGAGGGGTCAATTGGGCTCTCCACATGACGCGGGGTTCGTTGCTCCGGTCACCCTATCGTTGTCCGCGCAAGCTGGCGGTTGCAAGAAACAAGCCGATCCATGCCCAATTGCAATGGTCTTTAAGCCTGCTCGGTCAAAACGCCCGCGAATTTGATGGTGAACTTTGCCGGAAGACTGGGGTATGCTGCCGGTCCAGGTGCACCCATCGGCATGGGCACCACATGCACCACCGTTCCCAGAATGCGGGGTGCACCGGGGAGGATTGAATGATCGAACTGCTCAGCACCAAGGGACTGCCAGCCCACGGCCGCGCCGCCGCCTGGGGAGAGCTTTATGCCACCCGCATGAGCCATGTCGAATTCGTGCCCGAGAACAAGGACCACTTCGACGCCGAGCTGAAGTACAGCGATTTCGGCCCGGTCAAACTGGCGCGCCTGTCGGTTGACCGCTGCAGCGTGGAGCGGACCAAGAACCACATCGTCCACGATTCCCGGCGATTGTATAACTTCCTGCTTCAGGCCGAAGGCGCCAGCACCTTCTTCCACTGCGGCAAGGAAAGCCACTTGTCCGCCGGCGACTTCGTGCTGTGCGATACCGGCCTGCCGCATTACTTCGCCACCGAGGGCAAATCGGTGACCGTGATGGTGCGCGTGCCGGGGGCCACCTTGCGGTCATACCTGCCCACGCCCGAACAGTTCTGCGGCGAGCACCTGGGCCGCGCCACCGGCATGACCGGCACCGTGGCGGCGATGGTGCGCGAACTGTCCAGCGGTGACCGCGAGCCTGGCCCGCTGTTCGAGGACCGGGTGGCGCGCTACCTGCTGGAAATGATCTCGATGTCGTACACCGTTGGCATGGAAGGGGCGCAGAATGCCTCGGCCATTTCGTGGCAGCGGCGCAAGGACGTGCTGCAGTATATCGAGGATCACCTGCGCGATCCGGAATTGTCGCCCGCGACCATTTCCGACGGCCTGCGCCTGAGCCCGCGTTACCTGCGGACGATCTTTTCATCGGGCGGCGAGAAGATGAGCGCCTATATCCTGCGTCGCCGGCTGGAGGAATGCGCCCGGCAGATGAGCACTCCGGCCTGGGGTGCCCATACCCTGACCGAAATCGCGTTCTCGTGGGGCTTTAACAGCGCGGCGCATTTCACGCGCACGTTCAACGAAAAGTTCGGCATGGCCCCGCGCGAATACCGCAAGCTGGCGCTTGGCCGCCACTGACGCCGCTACTGGCCCCCGGTATTGGCCCCCGCTATTGGCCGTTGCAGATTTGACCGAGCGGGCTGGCATTGTTGACCAGCGGCCCGGTCTCCCCGTTGCGGGCATCATGGCAACAGCTGCCTAGTATGCGGTAAAAGCCTGATAATGTTATGTAATTATGCGAAGTGGATAGGTCTGTCAGGGCCTTGCCCATGCTCGTCAGCGCCCACATGGGCCCGTGAACCTCCCGGACAAGTTCTCACGCCCGGGCAGTAAAGTTTGGGCCCGCCAGCCCCCTCATACCCCAGCAATAGAAAATCAGCTCGGTTACTGGGGAGTATTAGGGATGTTGAGGGGATTGATTCTGGCGACCAGCTCGCTGGCGGCCATGGCCGTGCCGCAGATGGCGATGGCGCAAGCCGCTCCTGAGCAGGAGCAGGAAGATAACCGCGCGAACGGCGATATTATCGTCACCGCCACGCGCATTGCCACCAATGTGCAGGATGTGCCGATCGCCATTACCGCGGTCACCAGCGAGGCGCTGGAAGAGCGCCAGTTGACCACCCTGGCCGATCTGGGCGCCGTGGTGCCCAATGCCACCTTCCGCAAGTCGCAAGGCATCTATGGTGCGGGCGTGCAGGTGACCCTGCGCGGCATCGGCACCACCGACACGCGGATGAGCGTGGAGCCGGCGGTCGCCTATTACATCGACGATGTCTATTACCCGTTCCTGCTGGGATCCAACTTCGACCTGCTCGACCTCGATCACGTGGAAGTGCTGCGCGGCCCGCAAGGTACGCTGTTTGGCCGCAACGCCATTTCCGGCGCGATCAACCTGGTTGGCCGCACGCCCAGCCTGACCGAGGAAAGCGGCTATTTCGAGCTTACCGTCGGTTCCAACAACCAGCGCGAACTGCGCGCCGGGGTCAGCCTGCCGCTGACCAGCACTCTGGCGGTCAGCCTGTCTGGCGTCAGCAAGCAGAGCGATGGCTACATGGACCTGCTGGATTTCAGCTGCCAGATGTACGCCAACGGCACGCCGCAGCTGGCGGGCACATTCCCGTTCCAGACCAACGACACCGCATGGGGACCGGGCCGCAGCCCGACCAACTGCGTGATCGGCCATTATGGCGGCACGGATACCCAGGCCATTCGCGGTGCCGTGTACTGGGAGCCGGTCGACGGCCTGCGTCTTTCAGTCACCGCAGACTACACCGATTCCGATGACGAGGCTTCGGCCGAAACCGTGTTCGAAACCCAGTGGGACCAGACAGCGGGGCGGCTGCCCAACGGTGCAGTCAATCCCAGCCCCAGCGCATCGACCCGCAATTTCGTGACCGCGTTTGACCGTTACTCGATCCCCGGAACCCCGTTCCGCTGGGACGAACGGTTCGACACCGGCAACATGTATACGACTTACGATAACTTCTGTGAGCCGTTCGCTCCCGGCACCACGATTGCCGGCAACCAGTATTACAACGGCAGCCTGTTCCGCGGCGGCAACTGCAACCAGACGCGCACGACCCCGCTGATCAACTGGGGCATTTCGGGCAAGCTGGAATACGATGTTTCGCCCGAAGTGGAGGCGACCGTGATCGTCGGCCATCGCGATATCGAAACCGTGTTCGGCGCTGCCTGGGACGGCACCGTGCTGAACGACAGCTTCATTTTCCACCAGGATGACCTGAGCTACTGGAATGCCGAATTCCGCCTGGCCGGCCAGCATGCCGCGCTCGATTGGGTCGCCGGCCTGTTCTATTATGATGCCGTGGCCGAGCAGCGCAGCCGCCCGCAGAACCTGCGGCTGGGCACGCAGCAGATCATCAACATCGACTATTTCCCCAATTCCAAGGCGGCTTTCGCCAATGCCAGCTTCCGTCCTTACGAAGCCTTCGGCTTCATGGAAGGGCTGAGCATCAATGGTGGCCTGCGCTATTCAGATGACCGCAAGTTTGTCGATTATGCGGCCTATCAGGATGCCTCGGCGCCCGGATCGACCACCTTCACTCCATCGGGCACCAGCACGCTGTTTACCCTGCCCATCGGTACCAAGCGGTGGGACTGGAAGATCGGCGCCGATTACGAAGTCAGCCCGGATGTGATGGTCTATGCTTCGGCTGCTACCGGCTATCGCCTGCCCGGCTTCCAGACCCGCCTGTTCCAGGTTGGCCAGCAGGAACAGCAATCGGCCACGGCGCTGATCAGCTATGAGATCGGTGGCAAGATCGACCTGTTCGACCGCCGCTTGCGGATCAATGCCTCGGCCTTCTGGATGGCCTATTCGCTGCGCAATGGCAGCTATGGCGGGCAGGAGCCGCGCCTGAACGCCAATGGCGTGGGCATCCGTCCCGGCACCTCCACGCTGATCCCGGCTGGCCCTGCGGGGACCGACCAGGAAACCGCCTTCACCAATTGCCGCGCCTACAATGCCGGCACCGATGGCCCGGCCAACGGCACCACCATCGGCATCGAATGCATCAGCCGCACTTTCAACTACCCGGTGCGTGGTGGCGATCCGATCAAGGGGCTGGAGCTGGAAGTGACGGCCGAGCCGATCGACAATCTCGTGTTCAACGGATCGCTGGGTTACACCGATCGTGGCGGCACGCTGGGCCGGCCGGTGGGCTTCCCGGATTACACCGCCAGCGCGGGCGTGCAGTACACCGCAGAGGTGCCCGCGCTGCACGGCTCCATCAAGCCGCGCATCGACATGTTCTACACCAGCGCCATCGCCTACAGCACCAATGCCCCGCAATATGATGAGCCGTCCCGGTCAATCTTCAACGCGCGCATCGCCTATGAGAACTACGATCACGAGTTCACCCTGGCGCTGGGGGTAACCAACCTGTTTGACACCAATTACTTCCGGCAGAAGACCATTTTCACCGAGATCGGGGCCTATTCCAACATCGGCCAGCCATCTGCGCCGCGCGAATGGTCGCTGAGCCTGAGCAAGCGGTTCTGAACTGGCGCCGGGCGGGCCGCAGGTTGCTCCCAGCGTCCCGCCCGTCACCATAAGTGTCGCTCGCTGTGGGCGAAGGTAATGAATATGTGCGGGGAAACGGATGCTTCCCGGCCAGAATGATGGGGAATTGTGGGGGTATGCCGTCCCAGTTGCTGGACACTCACGCGCATCTGATCGCCGCTGACTGGGATCGGTATCAGGCGCGTGCCTTCACGCCTGACCTGCCGGTGCCCGATCGGCCGCCCTATACTATGACGGCGGAGGAACTGCTGGGCCTGATGGACCAGCACGGCGTGGCGCAGGCCTGCGTGGTGCAGCGCGGCCATGTCTATGGCTATGACAACAGCTACATCATCGATTCCGCCGCGCGCTTTCCGGGCCGCCTGCATCCGGTGGTGATCCTGGATACGCAGGATCCGGCCACGCCCGCCCGCTATCGGCAGATGGTGGCGCAGGATCGCGTGGTGGGCTTCCGCATGGCCAACAGCCGGCCGTGGCTGCTCGACACCGCGTGGCTCAGTTCACCCGTGGCGATGGAGGTGTGGCGCGCCTGTGCTGACCTGGGCACGCCGATGACGGTGATCGTGTTCGACAACCAGCTGTCGTATGTGCTGCCCTTGATCAAGCTGATCGCGGACATGTTCCCGGACCTGCCGATCATCCTTGATCACGGGGCCATGCCTTATGGTATATCGCAATATGAGGTGGCCCTGCGCGAGGCGGCGGGCGAAACCGTGGTGATGCCCGATCCGCCGCATTACGGCATCGATACCAGCGTGGCCATTTTCGAAGATGTGGCCAACGTCGCCTTCAAGATCACCGAGATCAATTTCGAGCGGGTGGTGAAAGCTGGCGCCGATGCCGCGCAGCTGGTGCAGCGCATGGTGCAAAGCTTCGGGCCGGAACGGCTGTTGTGGGGCTCTGACGTGGGGCAATCCATGCTGTGGTCGTTTGCCGAGAAGGTGGCGATGGCGCGCGCCTGCACCGCCTTGCTGAGCGAGGCCGATGCGCAGGCCATGCTGCACGACAACGCGGCACGGCTCTATCGACTGCCGATAACCGGCGGGCAGGCCGGATCAGGCCGCTTGCCGACATATGGGAGAGCATGACGTGATGCACGGATCTGGCCTCGCTGCGCCCTTCAGCCTCAACCGCCGCAAGGCCCTGCTGGCGGGCGGCTTCGTGGCCGGATCGCTGTGGTCGGCCATCGCCAGCGCCCAGTACGCCGCGTCCGGCGCCATCCGTACCTATGCGCCGGAACTGAAGCTGCGCGATGTCGATCACGCGGTGGTCTACCGGCGCGAGGACGAGATGGTCGGCTGGCCGCACGTGATGGGCTTCTGGAACCTGGGCGGTGGCGAGTTGCTGCAACAGGTCACCTCGATCACCACCCGCTATGGCAATGCGGCCGACATCAGCCACGATAACCTGGGCCGCGAAGGCCTGGGGTCGCGGCAGCTGGCGTTCCGTTCCACCGATCATGGCCGCACCTGGGGCGAGCCGGTGACCGACATGATGGCGCAGGCCGATCCATCACAGGCCGGGGCCACGCGTATGGCAGATCTGCAGCCGATCGACTTCCTCGATCCCGATGTGTTGATCGCCAACAATGCCACGGGCTTCGGCAGCCCCACGGCCAAGACCAACGTGCGCGTATCCAGGGATCGCGGACGCAGCTGGGGGCCGCCGATCGAAGTGCCGCTGGACGCGCTGCATTCGCTCTCGGGCATGAATTCCGCGCTGGTGCGGCCCGATGGCACGGCGCTGATCTGGCTGATGGAAGTGGGGGAGAGCGGCTGGGACCGGCACCCGTGCGTCTATGCCCTGCCGCCCGGCGGGCACGATTTCCATTTCACCACTTTCATTACGCCCAAGGCCGATCCCTTTGCGCAAGGGTCCGGCGATTATTCCACCACGCTGCGGTATGGCGGGCACCGCTGGTTCTATCCGCGCGGGTACATGCTGCCATCGGGCCGGATGCTGTGCGTGCTGCGCAGCCAGCGCGATCCGCGCGGGATCATGTGGACCGAGGTGTTCGCCAGCGACGATGGCGGGCGCACCTGGCGCTTCCTCAGCCGGGTCAACGATTTTGGCGCGCCGGGCAGCCTGGTGGTCAAGCGCGATGGGCGGCTGGTGATGGTCTACGGCTATCGCCTGGCCCCGCAAGGCATCCGCGCCAAGGTAAGCGAGGACGGCGGCGCAACCTGGGGCCGCGAGCTGATCGTGCGCGACGATGGCGGCAGCTGGGACCTGGGCTATCCCAACGCCTGGGAGACCGACGACGGGCGCATCGGCGCCTTGTACTATTTCAACAGCAAGGATGATCCGGTGCAGGTCAATGGCGGCGTGCGCCACATCCAGCGCTCCATCTTTTCGATCGATTGAGCGGAGACACGGCAATGGCAGGCGAAATCAGGACCTATTCCCGCCCCGTGCGCCCGCGCGAGGTGGATCATGCGGTGGTCTATCGGCGCGAGGACGAGTTCTGCTCGTGGCCGTTCACCAGCGGCTTCTGGGAAAACGGCGAGGGCACGCTGATCGCCAACTTCGCCACCCGCACGGTCAGCTATGCCAGCGGCGATGCCATTCGCCACGATGTGCTGGGGCAGAACAGTTCCAACCCGCGCACTATCACCGTGCGCAGCCGTGATCGGGGGGTAACCTGGGACGGAGCCGATCCGCAGGTCAACATGCTGGCGAGCCCCGGCGGCGAGGGGCGCGGACAATCGCGCGATGAAATGCCAACCATGCTGGATGCGCCGGTAGATTACACCGATCCCGATGTGCTGGTCTCCAACGGCAGCATGGGCGGCTTTGCCACCAGCGGTACGCGCGGAACCGTGCGCATCAGTCGCGACGGGGGCGAGACCTGGGGGCCGACAGTGCTGGTCAACATGGCCAATATCCCGGCGATGACCGGGGTCCATTCCACGCTGGTGCGGCCCGATGGGCGGCTGCTGTTGTTCATGTTCAGCATCGATGCCGACAACACTCACCGCCGCCCGCTGGTCTATGGCAGCACCAACCACGGGCGCGAGTTCAATTTCATGAGCTATATCGTCCCGCGCGACGATCCGATGGGCAATGCCGATGGCGATTACGACGATCCCAGCGTGGCCTTCGTCGGCCACCGCTGGTTCTATCCGCGCGGCTACATGCTGCCATCGGGCCGGATCATCTGCGTGGTGCGCTGCCAGCGCGATCCCACCGGGGTGATGTGGAGCGAGGTGTTCAATTCCGACGATGGCGGCGACACGTGGCACTTCCTCAGCCGGATCAATGACTTTGGCGCTCCCGCCAGCCTGGTGGTGATGCCCGACGGGCGAATAGTGGCGATCTATGGCTACCGCCTGGCACCATCCGGCATCCGCGCCGCGGTGAGCGAGGATGGCGGCAAGACCTGGGGGCCGGAAATCATCGTGCGTGACGATGGCGGCAGTTGGGACCTGGGCTATCCCAACGTGTGGCACGTGGAAGGCAACAAGGTGGGCTGCCTCTATTACTTCAACAGCAAGGATGATCCGGTGCAGGCCAATGGCGGCGTGCGGCACATCCAGCGCTCGATCTTT
>JAZKFK010000112.1:0-15639 GCA_040386475.1 Pseudomonadota bacterium
ACCACGCGGCTGACATCGGCATCGCTCTCGCGCCGGTCATTGACCACGCGGGTGAAACGGGCCGCGAAATCGGCATCGGAGGTGTTCAGGCGCTGCATCAGACTTCTGCCCCTGCACGGAAGGCCTCGACCAGAGCGGCCACGCGCGGATCGGTTTTCAGCGCCACGCGGTTGACGATCAGGCGGGCGGAAACCTGCATGATCACGTCCTTTTCCACCAGCCCGTTCTGCGCCAGTGTCTTGCCGGTGGACACCAGGTCCACGATCCGGCCCGACAGGCCCAGCGACGGTGCCAGCTCCATCGCGCCGTTCAGCTTCACGCATTCGGCCTGCACGCCCTGCCGCTCGAAGTGGCGCTTGGTGATGTTGGGATACTTGGTGGCCACGCGCAGGTGGCTGGCCGAATAATCACTTGGGCCGGGCTGGTATTCGCTGGCCTCGGTGGGTTCTGCCACGCTCAGGCGGCAGTGCCCGATGGCCAGATCTACCGGGGCGTAAAGCTCGGAATAGGCGAATTCCTCGATCACGTCTGAGCCGACAATGCCGACCTGCGCCGCACCGAAGGCCACGAAGGTCGCCACGTCAAATGCGCGCACACGGATGATCCGCATGCGCCCGTCCTCGCTGGCGAAAGCCAGGCTGCGGTCGGCCTTGTCATGGAATGACGAATGCGGCACCACCCCGGCGCGCGCCATCACCGGCAGCGCCTCATCCAGGATGCGGCCCTTGGGCACGGCAAATGTCAGGGGTTGCGGCGCGGTGTCACTCATTGGCGCGCATGTAGTTTCAGTTAAGCGAAAGGGCAATCAGCTTGGCGCAGGCGGATCACGGTGTGGTAGCAATGGAGATCGCCGACATTGGCGCGGCGCTGGAATGGCACGCCCAGCATTGCGAAAAGTCCGCCGCCCCGATCACCGCCCGGGTGATCCGTGCGCTGAAGGCGGTGATGGCCGGGCCGACGCAATCGGGGCGGACCTTACGCGAATGGCCAGGGCAGGCGATGGAGGACGCGCTGGCGCTACGCGTGGCTGGGGGGGTGCATTTCCTGTACCTGACCGGCGCCGAACCGGGGTTGAGCGGGGTCTATCGGGGCCAAGTGACCGATCAGGCAGCGGTTGACGCTCTCGTATGCGCAGCGGTTGAAAAGCATGACGCGGCATTGCTGCTTTGGTTCGAAGGCCCGCCGCAGACCAACGAGGCCGGCCGCAGTGCCAGCGTGATGGCGGCCCTGCTGTGGCTCAGCGGCAAACTGGGGCCTCGGTTCGAGCTGACCGAGATTGGCGCCAGCGCGGGCATCAATTCGATGATGGCGCGCTATTTCTACGATCTTGGCGGGACCACTGCGGGGCCGACGACATCGCCGATGCGGATCGTGCCCGAATGGCGCGGGGAGGTGCCGCCGCAGAACCCGGTCGAGATAAAGGAACTGGCGGCCTGCGACATCGCCCCGGTGGACCTGACCGATCAGGCGGCGTCTGCGCGGCTGAAGGGCTATATCTGGGCCGATGCGCAGGAGCGGATGCAGCGGATGGATACCGCCATCGCGATGGCCACAGCGCAGGCACCCGACCTGGTGGCGATGGATGCCGAGGAGTTCGTGCGCCAACGCCTTGCCCGTCCGCAGGAGAGCGGCGTTACCCGCGCGGTGTTCCACACCATCATGTGGCAATACCTGCCTGCCGAAAAGCGCCAGACGATCCGCGCGATGCTGGAGGAGGCGGGGACGAAGGCGACCGGGGACAAGCCGTTCGCGTGGATCAGGCTGGAGACCAACCGGGTTACTTTCCGGCACGAGCTGACGGTGAAATACTGGCCCAGAGGCGATTTGGACGGGGGCGAATGGACCCGCCTTGCCGAAGCCCACCCACATGGCGCGTGGGTGGAGTGGGTGGCTTAGCCGCGCCCCGGCGGGACCAGCACATCCAGCAGTTCGATGGTGAAGAACAGCGTGGCGCCCGGCGGGATCGGCCCGGCACCGCGCGCGCCATAGCCAAGCTCGGACGGCACGGCGATCTCGATGGTGTCGCCCACGCCCATGTAGGGAATGGCGACCTGCCAGGCGCGGATCAACTGCCCCAGCGGAAACGTGGCCGGGCGGCCGCCAGCGGTGGAATCGAATTCCTCGCCATTGGTCAGGCGGCCAGCATAATTTACCGTGACGGTATCGCGCACCGTGGGGGCCGGGCCGGTGCCGTCACCAGCGGTACGGCGAAAGCGCACGCCCCCATCCAGTTCGTACCAGCCATCAGCGGGCGACAGGGCATACAGCGCGCCCAGCTGGCTGTTGGCCCAGGCAGAGCTTTGCGACAGGTCCACTCGCTCCTGCGCGGCGGCGGGGGTAGCGATGGCGAGGGCGACGAACGCGAGGATCAGGTGCTTCATGCGGGCCTCATAGCCAAGGCCCAAACCGCTGGATAGTGCCTCACGGATAGCTCACCGTCTTGGGCTTGTCCGGGATGGGGATGAATTCCACTTCGTCACCCGGCACCTTGGGGAACCGCCCTTCGCGCCAGTCGGCCTTGGCTTGTTCTATCCGGTCACGGTTGCTGGAAACAAAGTTCCACCACACGTGGCGTTTGGTCGGGAACGCCTCACCGCCCAACAGCATGGCCTTGGCGCTGGTGTCGGTGGCCAGCGTCATCGCTGCGCCGGGCTTCAGCACGTAGAGCGTGTACAGTTCCAGCGGCATGCCATCCAGCGTGGCCGCGCCGCCGGTGAGCATGATTGCCCGCTCGTCCGCCTCGGCATCGATGGGGATGGAGCCGCCCGCCGCCAGGTTGATCTCGGCATAGATGGTTTCAGCATGGCAGGTGGTGGCAGCCCGGCGGCCCCACAGGCTGCCCATGATCACCGTGGCGCTGGCGCAGGTGTCGGCCACTTGCGGCAAGTCACTCACCGCCTCGAACGCCGGGTCGATTTCTTCCATGCCATCGGGCAGGGCCAGCCAGGTCTGCATGCCGTACATCGCCGGGCCGTTGTCACGCTCGGTCTGTGGCGAGCGTTCGGAATGAACGATGCCGCGCCCCGCGGTCATCAGGTTAACCTGCCCGGGGCGGATGGTCGCGAAGCTGCCGAGGCTGTCGCGATGATCAATCGCGCCATCGAACAGCCAGGTCACCGTGGCCAGGTTGATGTGCGGGTGCGGACGCACGTCCATGCCTTCGCCCCGTTCCAGCCGCGCCGGGCCGAACTGGTCGATAAACACGAACGGCCCGACCATGCGGCAAGTGGGGCTGGGCACCGCGCGCCGCACTTGGAACCCGCCCAGGTCATGCGTGATCGGGGTGACGGTCTGGAGAATGCTCATGCGGCTTCTCCGGGAGCATAGGCCTTGATGGCCAGCGCGTGGACGCGCGTGCCGGGAATATCCCCCAGCGCGCGGTTGACCATGCGCTGGCGTTCCAGCCGGCTCTTGCCGGCAAACTGGTCGCTTTCAACCACCACGGTGAAGTGCGATTCGCCACTGCCATCGTCGCCCGCGTGGCCCAGATGGTTGGCGGTATCGTTGATCACTTCGAGGCGGGTGGGGGCCAGGACGGCGGACAACATGCGCTCCATCTCGGTCTGCAGGGGGCCTGCACCATTACCGGCACCATTAATAGACGACACGGCCAATTCTCCTCAATCTGGGGGTTTTCATCTGGGCCATCATGCCCCAGATTCAACCCGATGCCAGTTCACAAGTTTCACGGTCGCTACGAGCACCACGGGCGCCACTGCCAGGCTCCGGGGTGTGACGGCGCGGGCGAATTCCGCGCGCCGGGCAGCCGCCGCCACGGGTTTGACGGGCCGGGCGAATGGCTGTGGTTCTGCCTTGACCATATCCGCGAATTCAACGCCGGGTACGATTTCTTTCAAGGGATGACCGCGGACGAGATCCTGGCCGCGCAATCACCCGTGGCCGGGTGGCAGACCGAGACGCGCGCGTTTCGGGCCACCGGCGGGATTGGCGATGGGCCGCGCTGGGCCGATTATCCCGATCCGCTGGACGCCATCAACGCCCGCGCAGCCGATGTGCGCAGGCGGGCCGAAGGGCGTGCGGCCAGCCAGCACGCGCGCGAGGCGGTGCGCTTGTCGCCTCCGGAACGCGCCGCGCTGCAGGTGATGGGGCTGGCTCCCGGTGATGACCGGACCATGCTGCGGCGGCGCTATTCAGAACTGGTGCGGCGCTATCACCCTGACCGCAATGGTGGGGACCGGACGCACGAGGGGCGCTTGCAGCGGGTGGTGGAAGCCTACCAGTTGCTCCGCAAGACGAGGGCTTTCGCCTAGTCTGCGGTCTCGCGCGGCCAGATCCAGCGCAGCACATCGGGCAGGATGGCGCTGCCATGCGCATCGGAATGCGCGCCATCGCCCCAATCATGCGCCACGCGGTAACGCGGGCCGCCTGTGCCCGCTTCATCAGCCGCACGATTGGCATAATTCATCGCCGAAAGCATCTGCAGGTTGGCAAGGTACCAGTTGCCGAACTCAAGATCGAGGTCGGCCGATCCATCCTGCAGGAACACGCTGAGCGCGCGCGGCGGGCTGTTGCGGATCAGGCGCGGGTAAAGGTCGCCCGCCAGCACGGGCGGGCCGGCAGGATCAGCCTCCCTGGCGGCGATGGAAGTGTAGCTGCCGACGAACGAGATGACGTTGCCGAAGGCTTCCGGGTGGCGATAGGCCACGGTGAAGGCGGCAATCGCCCCGCTGCTGGTGCCGCCAATTGCGCGGCGGGCGGGGTCGGCGGTGAATGCCCACCGACGCGCCACTTCGGGCAGCAGTTCGTCCAGCAGCAGCCGGGAATAATCGTCATCCAGCTGGTCATATTCCTGCCAGCGGTGGTCAGGATTTTCCATGCCCAGGTTGTCGGGATAGCTGGCCGAGAGGTTGCCCGGAGTCACGAATACCCCCAGCGTGGGCGGAATGGCCTGCTGCGCGATCAGGTTATCCAGCACAATGGGAAGGCGCAGCGATCCGTCCGGGTGGGTGGCTCGCTGGCCATCCTGGAACACCAGCAGGTTGGGCGGGGTGGCGGCGTCATAGCCGTGCGGCACATAGACCCAGTAGCGCCGCACCGTGCCGGGAAACGCCTGGGCATGGAATTCGAACGGCCCCAGCAACTCACCGCGCGCCACGCCGGGCTGCACCAGCGAATCGGGGCCGAGCGGATAGTCGCCCGGCTGGCGCTGGGCCTGAGCGAGGGTGGGGCTGGCCAGCAGCATGGCTGGCAGGAGGATTGGCAGCAGGACTGTTGCAAGGCGCTTCATCGCCCGCTTGTGCGGCTGAGTGATCAGCGCGGTCAAGCCCGGCGCAACCGTGGTCAGCCGTTTTGCGCTGCGGCGATCAGCGCCATGTCGATTGCCTTCGCTTCGATGTAAGCCGGGCGGGCGCGCACGCGTTCGGCATAGGCGGCAAAGGCGGGCAGATCGGGCAAGGTCTTGAACCCCAGCCCCCAGTCGACCTGGCTGCCCAGATAGACATCGGCCATGGTGAACCGCGCGCCAGCGGCAAAGTCATGCGCCTTCAGCCACCATTCCAGCGTTTCGACCATGCGATCGTAGGAGCCATAGCCGAGCATTCCCTCGCGGCCTTCCGGCGCCACCCAGCCCATCGCCCGGGCGGTGGTGGCCTGTTCGATTGGCCCGGCGGCGAACAACAGCCAGCGGAAGTAGCTGGCCTTTTCGGCTGGTGTGGGCAGCAGGTCGGACCCTTCGGCTTCGGCCAGATAATGGCACACTGCCGCCGCCTCGCTGACTGCATGGTCGCCGGTGGCGGAGTGGTGGATGATGGTCGGCAGCTTGCCAATCGGGTTGGCGGCCAGCAGCGCCGCCGGCTTGTTCTGCCAATCGACCAGCACCGGATCGTAATCCGCGCCCACTTCGTGCAGCGCCCAGCGGCCGATCTGCGCCCGGCTCATCGGATTGAAAAAGAAGGTGTAGTCAGCCATCAGCTTGGTTCCTATCCGGCCAGCGCCGCCTCGATTGTCGCGACGTCGATCTTGCGCATTTGCATCATCGCATCAAAGGCCCGCTGGCGCGCTGCGTGATCGGGGTTGTCGTACATTTCCAGCAGCACGCGCGGGGTGATCTGCCATGATATGCCCCACTTGTCCTTGCACCAGCCGCACTGGCTTTCCTGCCCGCCGTTACCGACAATGGCGTTCCAGTATCGGTCTGTCTCGGCCTGGTCCTCGGTTACGATCGAGAACGAGAACGCCTCATCCGGGGTAAAGTGCGGGCCGCCGTTCAGGCCCATCACCGGCAGGCCCATCACGGTAAACTCCACTGTCAGCAACGCGCCCTCGGCGGTTGAGGGGTTGTCCGCGGGGGCATGACTGCAGCGGCCCACCGCACTGTCGGGAAAGGTAGCGGCGTAGAACTGCGCCGCGCCCAGCGCATCGTTATCGTACCACAAGCAGATTTGCGCCTTGGCCATGGGTCAATCCTTTCTGCCAACCAGCGCGAACCGCGCGCCTTGCGGATCGGTGGCGGTAACGATCAGGTCGCCGCCGGGGACTTCGTGCAGGTCATTGGTAATCGTTCCGCCGTGCGCCCTGATCGACGCTGCCGACGCGCGGACATCCGCTACACGGATATAGTACGTCCAGCCCGGTGCCGTTCTCTCCGCACCATAGATTGCGCCGATCTGCACGCCATTGGCAGCAATGAAGTGGTAAGTGCCGAACTGGCCCATATCCATCTCTCCGGTCTGCTCCCAGCCGAACAGCGCGTGGTAATAGGCCAGCGCCGCCTTGGGATCGGGCACTGCCAGCTCGTTCCAGGCCATGCGGCAAGGCTGGTCGACCGAGAACACGTCGCTCACCGCATCAGGCTGGCCGGGCGGCGGGGTTGGATCCATGAAATACAGCGGCGCGCCCCACGGATCGGCCAGCATGGCCATCCGCCCCGCGTCCATCGCCACTTCGGGCATTTGCACGCTGGCGCCCAGCGCCACGGCTTGCGCCACCGTGCCCGACAGGTCCGGCGTGTGGACATAGGCCAGCCACAGCGGAGCCGCGCCGGCAGCGAGCATCACTGGCGTCAATTCCAGCAAACCGCCGGCGTTGCCGCCATCGGGCCGCCCGATCATGCGATAGGTCACGCCATTGGGCAGGGCATGGCCCTCTGCCGGAATATTCCAGCCGACCACGGCATTGTAGAACGCCGCTGCGCCAGCGGCATCGCTGGTCATCAGCTCATACCAGATGAAGCCTCCGCCTGTTACCTGGTTGGCCATCAGTCCCTCCCGTAAACCACCAGCGGCTCGAAATCGCCGAACACCATGCGCTTGCCGTCGAACGGCATCGGCATATCCATGTCCATGCCGTGCACCATCTGCTCGTGCGCCTTTTTGCAGGTGTCCTTGTCGGGCCAGATGACCCACGAGAAGACCACTTTCTCGCCCTCCTCAAGCGCTACCGCGCGGCGGAAATCGGTCAGCTTGCCATCGGGAACATCGGCTTCCCACGCTTCGACCACTTCGATCAGGCCGTGCGGCTTCATCTTGTCGCAGAACCACTCTGCCACCTTGCGATAATCTTCCTTCTTGTCCGCCGGCACGGGGATGATGAAACCCTGGATATACATGGCAACTTCTCCTCTTTTTTAACGGGTCAGCCCGATTGATCCATGTCCGGCGGGCCATCGGCGGCGGCCTTGGGGTCCATCCAGAACGGCTCCCACAAGTGGCCATCGGGATCGGCCAGGCTGCGCTGGTACATGAAGCCGTGGTCTTCCGGCGGGTTGACATCAGCCGCGCCGCCGTTGGCTATGGCCACCGCTACCATTGCGTTCACCTCGGCGCGGCTGTCGAGATTGATCGCCAGCATCATCGCCATCGCGCCGGGGTGGGGGAGGGGCGCCTGGGTGAACCGGCGCCAGCTGGCCTGGCTGTGGATCATCACGAAGATCGCATCCGACCACACCATGCAGGCGACCTGATCATTGCTGAACGCCGGGTTCCGCTGGAAGCCAAGCGCAGCATAGAACGCCAGCGCCTTGTCCAGATCCGCCACCGGCAGGTTCACGAAAATCATCTTTGCCATCGGCCAACCAATCCCTTTGCGACTCGCTGCTTGCAAAACCTGACCTAGAGAGTTACTAAAAGCAACTATGAAGTCACCAAAAGAAACTCCGCACGGCAAGTGGTATGACGACGCCTGCGGAACCGCCTTCGCGCTGGAAGTGCTGGGCGAACGCTGGGCGCTGCTGGTGGTGCGCGAGCTTATGCTGGGCGCATTACGCTTTTCGGACTTGCGCGCTGCATTGCCCGGGATTTCCGCCAAGGTGCTGACCGAGCGGCTGGCCGGGCTGGAGGAAGCCGGCGTACTGGTCCGCAAGACGCTGCTGCCCCCCGGCAAGGCGCAGGTTTATGAACTGACCGAATGGGGATACTTCGCCGAACCGGCGATCCAGGAGCTGGGCCGCTGGGCTGCGCGATCCACCATGCACGATCCGCACCTGCCGCTGTCCCCGGTCAGCCTGATGATGAGCTTGCGGACCATGCTGCTGCGCAAGCAGGCCAAGGGTGTTACTGCCGATATCGGGTTCGTTGTCGGTGGGCAGGAATTCCGCGCCCGGCTGGACAATCGCGAACTGCCGATCACCCGCGAAGCGGCGGCGGGCGCGCAGGCCATCTTCCGCGCGCCGGTCGCCTCGCTGATTGCAGGGCTTATCTATGCCGATGTGCCGCTGGAAGACTTGCCCGGGCTGACCATTGAGGGTGACCTGAAGCTGGCGCGCAAGTTCACCACGCTGTTTGCCCTGCCGGCAAAGATCGGCTGAGTTGGCTTTTGGGCGATCAGCCCCGGGCGGCAGTGAACATCGCCTGTTCTCGTGCGGCCACCGCGATCCACGCCGGGCGCATCCTGACCTTGTCATACAGCGCCGCCAACGCCGGATAGGCTCCGGCATCGAGCGACCAGCCGGTATATTCCAGCGTTTTGGCCACCGAACAGAAGGCAATATCACCCAAGCCGTAAGTGCCGGTGAGGAAACCGTTGGCGGCCGCCTCGTCGTTCAAATAAGCCAGCGGGCGCTTGATCGCTTCCTCTGCCGCCAGCGCCGCCTCCTCGTCACCCGGCTCACCAAAGATCACCGGCTTGAGGAAGCGGTTGACCACCATTGGTGCGCCTGCCGGCACCACCAGCGTGTCCATCACCTCTTCGAAGAACACCTCCTTGCCGCGCGCCCGGGCACCTGTGGGCAGCAGCGCTGGCGAAGGGTAAGCAGCTTCCAGGTAAGCCACGATCGCACTCGAATCGGCCAACGAGTAATCGCCATCGGCAAAGGCCGGGATCTTGCCGAAGGGACTGGCCTTGGTGAACTCTTCCGACGGAGTGCGCGGGTTGGTCGGCTCCCAATCGAAGTTCAGCCCCTTCTCGGCCAGCACCACGGCAACCTTGCGGACAAACGGCGATAGCGGAAAGCCAAACAGCTTCATCGGGTACCTCCTCTCGGCACTTTGTTGCCTTTACCGTTGCAGGCATTTGTTGCGCCGTCTAGGCATCGCCTCGAGATGAACGACATGACCAGCACCTCCGACCAATCCGGCACGCTGATGGCTGCACCGGATACCGAAATCGACGTTCGCGCCACCTTCGGCGTAGATATCGACATGAAAGTGCCCGCCTTCAGCCAGGCCGATGGGCGCGTGCCCGATATCGATCCCAATTACGTGTTCGATCCGGACACCACGCTGGCGATTCTGGCAGGCTTTGCCCACAACCGCCGCGTGATGGTGCAGGGCTATCATGGCACGGGTAAATCCACCCATATCGAGCAGGTGGCCGCGCGCCTCAACTGGCCGTGCATCCGCATCAACCTGGACGCGCACATCAGCCGTATCGACCTTGTGGGCCGCGACGCCATCGTGCTGCGCGATGGCCTGCAGGTGACCGAATTCCGCGAAGGCCTGCTGCCGTGGGCGCTGCAGCACCCGGTGGCGCTGGTGTTTGACGAATACGACGCTGGCCGACCGGACGTGATGTTCGTGATCCAGCGCGTGCTGGAACAGGCGGGCAAGCTGACCCTGCTGGACCAGAACCGCGTGATACGGCCCAACCCGTGGTTCCGCCTGTTCGCCACCGCCAACACGGTGGGCCTGGGCGATACCAGCGGGCTGTATCATGGCACGCAGGCGATCAACCAGGGCCAGATGGACCGCTGGAACATCGTCACCACGCTCAATTATCTGCCCGAAGAGGTGGAGCGCGAGATCGTCGGCGCCAAGACGCCGCTTGACAAGAAGCTGGTAGCCGACATGATCCGCGTGGCAGACCTGACGCGCCAGGGCTTCATCAACGGCGACATCTCGACGGTGATGAGCCCGCGCACGGTGATCAGCTGGGCCGAAAATACCGAGATCTTCCACGATCCGGGCTTCGCCTTCCGCCTGACCTTCCTCAACAAGTGCGACGAGGCAGAGCGGATGCTGGTGGCTGAATATTACCAGCGGGTGTTCGGCAAGGAATTGCCCGAGAGCGTGGTGAGCAAGGCATAAGCCTGCCCTCCCGTTCAACAGTTCCCGTAAGCCGTTCGTCGAACGTCCGCTTGCCTCGCGCGCCCGCGCGTGTAGCGCGGTGCTTTCATCCGAAACGGGACTTGGCCACATCATGAATCGCCTTTCCGCCGCAATGTGCGGTGTTGCCGTTGTTTTCGCTGTTCCCGCCGCCGCGCAAGGGATCGACAGTGTTGCCATCCAGCGCGACGTAACGATCCTTTCCCATGACAACATGGAAGGCCGCGAGGCCGGCACGCGCGGGCATGAGCGGGCCGCAGGCTATGTCGCGGGCCGCATGGCCGCGCTGGGGCTGCAAGGCGGGGGTGATGGCGGCACCTATTTCCAGGCCGTGCCGATGTTGCGGTATGATCGCGCGGAGGAAGGCAACACGCTGGTGATCGACGGGCTGGAGCAGTTCCAGCTGGGCACCGACCTGACGCTGACCGGATCGGCGCTGGCCGAACGCGGCACGGTGGCGGCCGAACTGGTCTTCGTGGGTTACGGGCTGGACCTGCCGGGGCGCAACGTGCTCGACGGGCTGGACCTGGCGGGCAAAATTGCCGTGCGTGCCTATGGTGGGCCGCGCACCTTGAGTTCGGATGAGGCGGCGCATTTCCGTTCCACCATCGGCCGCCGTGTGGGCGAGCGCGGGGCAATCGGCCTGCTGCTGGTTTGGACGCCGCTGACCGAAAGCGTGCAGACCTTCGAGCGCAATCTGGAAAACAGCCGCGACGCCAGTTCGATGACCTGGGTGAAGGCGGACGGCCAACCCTACACCACTTCGCCCGGCATCCTGTTCACCGGCTCGCTGTCACCCGCTGCGGGCCGCGCGCTGCTGGCCGGGCAGGACTTCGATTACGACGACCTGCTGGCCGCCGAGCAGACCGAGGAGGCGTTGGTGCCCGCCTTCCCGCTGGGCCGCACGGCGCGGGTCAGCTGGGCCAGCACATTCAGCAGCCTCGATACGCCCAATGTGATCGGCCTGCTACCCGGCAGCGATCCGGCCCTGTCTGACCAGTACCTGGTGCTCACCGCGCACCTTGACCACGAAGGGATCGAGCCGACCGACGAGGAGGGCGACGACGAGATTTACAACGGCGCGATGGACAATGCCGTGGGCGTATCCTCGATGCTGGAAGTGGCGCGGTTGCTGGTGGAGCACGGCCCGCGCCGGTCAGTGCTGTTCCTGGCGCTGACTGCCGAGGAAAAAGGCCTGCTGGGATCGAGTTACAACGCCGCCAATCCCACCGTTCCGGCGGGGCAGGTGGTGGCCAACGTCAACCTCGACATGCCGATCGTCACCTTTCCCTTCACCGACGTGGTGGCGATGGGGGCGGAACGGTCAAACCTCTATCCTGCCGTGCAGTCGGCGGTGATCGGACAGGGCCTGACCTTCAGCCCCGATCCCGCGCCGGAGCAGGGCTATTTCACCCGGTCGGACCAGTATTCCTATGTCCGCAACGGCATCCCTGCGGTCAACCTGGACCTGGGCTGGGCCAATGGCGGTGAGGCGGCGACGAAGGACTTCCTCGACAATCACTATCACCAGGTCAGCGACCATGTGGAGCTGGTGGATTTCGCGGCGCTCGCCCGGTTCACGTCGGTCAACTTTGCCATCGCCCGCGGCATCGCCGACATGGCCGCGCGCCCGGCGTGGAACGATGGCGAATTCTTCGGCAGGATCTTCCCGCGCACACCGGGAAGCTAGGTCGAGGACAATCCTTGGCGGAGCGTTAAGCCTGTCTGTTGAGCCCGTCTTCGGTCGCGGCTGGCAGGACGGTGGGAACACCACTCGCTTACGCAGGACCAGTCCCCATGCCGCATCATCACCTGGCCAAGCTGGTCCGCAAATTGCAGCTCAAGTGCCGCTTCAAGGCGGGCAACACGGTGGATCTCGACGTGCTCGACCTGTCGCCCGGCGGTTGCATGGTCGATATCAAGCGCTGGGGCGGCGAAGTGGGCGAGCGGGTGCTGGTCAAGCTGCCGGGGCTGGCATTCCAGCCCGCCAGCATTGCCTGGGTGGATGAGCAGCAGGCTGGCATCGCCTTTGAACAGGCCATGCACGAAGCCGTGCTGGATCACCTGATGGCCACGGCAGGCGGGCCGCAACCCGCCTGAGCGCGCCTCAGCGCACTCCGCGCGATTGCACGGGCACGCGGTAGATCGTCATCGCTATGTTGCGCTCGCCGTGCGGCGGGGTCCACAAGTCGCCCGCCGGGGTGGCCGCGCCCATCGTGCCGATATACAGCATGTTGCGCTGCGGGCCGGCCAGTGCCAGCGTGATCGAACGGCGTGGGGTGGGGATCACGCCCAGTTCGGTGCCATCGGGTGCGAACACATAAACGCCCGCATCGCCGGTTACATATAGCCGGCCGGCGCCGTCCACTTCCATCCCGTCACCGCCAAAGCCCTGCGTATCGCGCGCCAGCGTGGCGAAGACGCGGGCGTTGGAGGGCAGGCCATCGGCATCGATATCGTAAGCGCGGATCGTGGTCCGGTCTGTCACGTACAGCGTGCGCCCGTCGGGGCTCGTAACCACGCCGTTGGAGAACGCCTCCATCGTCGCCACGGTGGTGACCACGCCCTCGGCCGTGGTGTGGTACAGCGCGCCTTGAGTGAACCAGGCACCGCCGCGACCATCGGCGTACAAGTCGTTCAACCGGCCCAGCGTGGACCCATCGGCAAAGGCATCGGCGATGATCTTGCGTTCCGGGAACAGCTGCACCACGGCGCTGCGCCGCTCGCAGGTCAGCTGCATCAGGCCGGGATCGGAACAGCCGCGTTCCACCGCCAGCATCCGCCCCTGGGCATCCACGCTGACCGCGCCTGCGCCCAGCACATAAGGAACTTCCACGAAGGAGCGGCCATCGGGCCACAGCTTCCAGATCGCGTTGCTCTGCTCCTGCGCGAACAGCAGCAGGCCATCTTGGGTGACTGCCATGCCATCTGCCGCCATCGGGCCAGACCACACCTGCTCCCAGGTGGCATCGCCTGCCACAACATTGGCGATGGCGGGAATGTCGGTCGCCACTTCGCCCGGCTGCAAGGCCTGTGCGGCCGCGGGAGTGGCAAAAGCGAGCATGGCCGATGCGGCCAGCAGGGTCAGCATGGTCTTCATGTGAGATTACTCCACTGGAGCCAGTTCGATGGTGTTGAGGCCGTCTTCGTTGCCGGTGCGGTCATTGTCCCACGGCAGGATGATCTGGCGGTCGAAACCGGGATCGCGCACGTGGGCCACGGTGGTGGTCCAAGGCCCGGTGAGGGTAACGGGATCGGTCACGGTCACTTGGTTGATCAAGCGATCGCCATCCAGGTGGATCCGCTCGACATAGCGGGCTTCCTCCGAGAATGGCGGCGAGCCGTGGAAGAAGGCGGAGGGATTTTCCACCATCACCGTCTCCACTACCAGCGTGTCACCCTCCCAATGGCCGATCGAGGTGCCATAGGTGGTGGGCCACATGTCCTCCATCGGCGGCATCGCGCGGCCATCGGTGTAGATGTAGCGTGCTTCATTGTAGAAGTTGATGATAATCGTTTCTTCGGGCGTGATCAGGTAGCGCAGCGGCGTGGCCGAATTCATCATCATCGGATAGCCCCAGCCGGTGGCCTTGCGCCCACCTGCGATGGCGCGCATTTCTGCCCGCCGGCGCTGGCCTTCGTCATTCCACGGCGCCGAATCACCCCGCAGCGACATGATATTGCCGAAGTTGGCCGCGCCGCCATCGGACGCGGTGACCGCAGGGGCGAGGCCGGTGATTGTCGTACCGGCCTGGTCCTCGGAAACCCAATAGCCCGGCCAATAGGGCAAGGCGGCAAATGCCTGCGTCCGCGCATCCACCTCGTCATGGTGTTCGGCGAGAGCGGGAGCGGCGAGGGTAGCCAAAGCCAGCGCGCTGGCGGCAAAAAGGCGGCGCATCAGCGGTTGGTCCCCAGGGCGTTGCCGTTTGCGTCCTTCACGTCCAGCACCACGCCGCCCGGATCCCCGTTGCGCAGTGGATTGTATTCCACCGTCACCGGCATTCCCGGGCGCAGCGTGCGCGGACGCCAGCCACGGGCGTACAGGTACATCGGCGCGCCCATTTCCATGGAATATTCCACGTCGCGATTGCCCTGCCGTACCGTCACCTGGATATAGGCATGCGGATTGGTCCACTGGAATTCGCGCACCGTACCGCTGACGGTGGCGACGCGGGTCCGATCAAACATGGCAAAGGAATGGTGGGCATAAACAACCGGCGCGCCCACCAGCACGCCCAATACCGCCGCAGCGGCCAGTAACTTCTTCATTATCCTCTCCAAGCCTTATGGCCCTGTTCAGACAGAACATGACACGTAAGATTGCGCACGTCATCAGCCGATTTGGGTTTTACCGGGCCTGAACGCATGCGAATGAGGGGCGACAAGAATGGTCTGGGCATGACTGTATTAAGGTATTAACACAGTACACGATGGATTGGTTGCGGTCAAAGCGGACGGACAGAGGCGGGTACTGGGCGCCGGGCGAGGTCAGCTCGGTGCTGGACGATGCGCCGTGGCATCCGCAGTATGCGGCTGGCGGCACCGTACCGCCGGTTCCGCCAGCCGGTCCGCCTTACCTTTCTTCCGGCGACGTGCTGCCCCCGCCATCGGTCGGCAAGCCGAAGCGCGACAAGCTGTGGTGGGCAGTGCGCGGATTTGCGGCTGCGCTGATGGCGTTCTTCCTGCTGGTCGCCTACCTCGCGGTCACTGCGCCGCTGTCGAAATCGCTTGAACCCATTGTCCCGCCTGCCGTCACCCTGCTGGCCAGTGACGGCACGCCGATTGCCCGCAACGGGGCCGTGGTGGGCCTGCCGGTGGACGTGGAGCAATTGCCCGATCACGTGATCCAGCCCTTTCTCGCGATCGAAGACAGGCGGTTCTACGATCACTGGGGCGTGGACCCGCGCGGCATCGCCCGCGCGGCGTGGACGGGGGTGGGTGGCGGTTCCACCATCACCCAGCAGCTGGCCAAGTTTACTTTCCTTACCCCCGAACAGACGCTTACCCGCAAGGCGCGCGAAATGCTGATCGCCTTCTGGCTTGAAGCGCAGCTGAGCAAGAACGAGATCCTGGAACGGTACCTGTCCAACGCCTATTTCGGCGATAACCAGTATGGCCTGCGCGCCGCGTCGTTGCATTA
>JAZKFK010000112.1:15739-16960 GCA_040386475.1 Pseudomonadota bacterium
GGCTATGCCAGCCAGACGCTGACCACCACGCTGGATTCCCGCCTCCAGGCGCTGGCCCGGCAAGCGACCGCGCAGGCCCCGCGCGGTGCCCAGGTGGCGCTGGTGGCCATGCGCACCAATGGCGAGGTGGTGGCGATGATCGGCGGGCGTGACTATGCCGCCAGCCCGTTCAACCGGGCCACGCAGGCGCGCCGCCAGGTGGGCTCCACCTTCAAGCTGTTCGTCTATCTGGCCGCCTTGCGTGCGGGGTATGAGCCGGATGACATCATCGACAATACCGAGATCACGCAAGGCTCGTATCGCCCGCGCAACAGCAACGGCGTCTATTCGCCCTCGATCACGCTGGCCGATGGCTTTGCACAAAGCAGCAACGTAGCCGCCGTGCGCCTGTTTGGCGAAGTGGGCGACGATGCGGTGATCGCCACCGCGCGCGATCTGGGCGTAACCTCGCCGCTGGAACCGGGCGATCCCAGCATGGCGCTGGGCACCGGCACGATGACGCTGATGGAGCTGACCGCCGCCTATGCCGGGGTGGCGGCCAATTCCTTCCCGGTGCAGCCGCATGCTTTCAAGCGGCCCGAGCAGGGCTGGTGGGATTGGCTGTGGAACGGGCCTGACAGCCTCTCCAGCGACGTGCACGAGGATATGCAGGACCTGCTGCGCCGGGCGATCAACCGCGGCACCGGGCGCGCGGCGATGCTGCAGGCACCCAACTTCGGCAAGACCGGCACCACGCAGGACAATCGCGATGCGCTGTTCGTGGGCTATGCGGGCGATCTGGTGGTGGGCGTGTGGATCGGCAACGATGACAATTCGCCGCTGAACGGCGTTTCCGGTGGCACTACCCCGGCGCGCATCTGGCGTGATTTCATGGCCGGTGCGCTGGGTGAGGGCCGCCGCCCGGCTCCGCGCCCTACGGCCTCGGCCGATCCCGGCGGGCCGGTGCAACCACAGGACGTTGAAGGGCTGGACGACATTCCGCTGACCGACGATGGCCAGACCAGTCTTTCGGTCGACCAGCAGGGCGCGACGATCAGCACTGAAGTGGGCGGCGTGGGCCTGGATATCCGGCTGGATGAAGCCGGAGTGCGCGTGGCGCCCAGCGGCCCACCGCCACCGGAGTAGCGCGTCTCAGGCCTGAACTCAGCTCTGCGGAGTAACGAGGTACTTCTCGCCCGTGGCCATGCGCGCGTAATCCATGATCGCGTCCTTCTCCAGCAT
>JAZKFK010000112.1:17060-20534 GCA_040386475.1 Pseudomonadota bacterium
GGGTTGACGAAGCTGGAGGCGCCTTGCTCGGCCGTATGGTCGCCCAGCGGCAGGCACATCATCGCATCGGCCAAGGCGTATTCGCCGTAAGCATGCAGCGGCACGCAGGCGACCCGCTGGCCCATCAGCGCGCGGGCCATGTCGCTGTCACCAGTGGCGATCACAGTGCCGGCACCCTCGTTACCCACCGTCTGCGGCAATCCATGGCGCGCCTTCTGCGCGGCGACCACTTGCGGGTGGACCTGCGCCACCAGCTTGCCGGGGCTGTAGTCGGCATGGGCCAGGTCCGCTCCGGCGGTCAGCAGGAACAGGTCGGAAGGGTTGATCGGCGCCGCATCCATCCGCACCAGCACCTGCGTGCCCGTGGGATCGGCAAAGGCCTTGTCGACCACTTCAAGGGTCAACGTGCCATCGGCGGACAGGGTGGATTGCAACTGGCGTCCAGTGATCGTCATGCGTCGTCTCCCGGGTAGCTGGCCTTCACGAAATACAGCCCGTCTGGCGGGGCGTTGAGGCCCAGCTCGGCGCGGTCGCAGGCGTCCAGCGCGTCTTTGACCTGGCTCACCCGCCACTGGCCCTGGCCCACCAGAGCCAAAGTGCCCACCATGCTGCGCACCTGGTGGTGCAGGAAGCTGCGCGCCGCCGCCCGCACGATCACATGCTCCCCCTGGCGGCTCACGTCCAGCCGGTCGAGCGTCTTGACCGGGCTGGCCGACTGGCAATGGGCGGAACGGAAGGTGGTGAAATCGTGATGCCCTACCAGCGCCTGCGCGGCTTCATGCATGGCGGCGGCATCGATCGGCTTGGCGATATGCCAGGCGCGGCCCTTGTCCAGCGTCAGCGGGGCGCGGCGGTTGGTGATGCGGTATTCATAGGCCCGGCCAATGCAGCTGAAGCGGGCGTGCCAGTCATCAGGCACCACCCGGCAGGCGAGCACGGCCACCGGGGCAGGGCGGATCAGGGCGTTAAGTGCATCCATCAGCCGTCGCGGGGCGAACGGCTTGACCACGTCGACATGCGCCACCATGCCCAGCGCGTGCACCCCGCTATCGGTGCGCCCGGCGGCATGCATCCTCACCTGTTCGCCGGTGATGCGGAATGCGGCGTCCTCCACCGCTTGCTGGACGGTGGGGCCATGGTCCTGCCGTTGCAGGCCCATGAAGGGGCTGCCGTCGAACTCCAGCGTCAGGGCGAACCGGGTCATGCCAGCAGCGTTCCGGCGGGGATGGGCAAGCCGCGCAGCAAGTCGGCGGTGGGCATGGCGGGCCGGCCGGCGCGCTGGATCTGCGTGGGGCGGATGGCGCCGCTGCCGCAAGCGATGGTGAGCGCATCGTCAAGCGTTACGCCGGGCTGGCCGCTGCCTTGCGCAACATCTGCGGCCAGCACGCGGAAGCGTTCTCCGCCAAACTCGAACCAAGCTGCAGGGTGAAAGGCGCGCACCTGCCGCTCCACCGCAACGGCGCTGCAGGTGAAGTCCAGCCGCGTCTCGGCCTTGTCGATCTTGTGGGCATAAGTGACGCCCTCGGCAGGCTGCTCAACCGGGGGATGGGCAGGCAGGTCGGCCAGCACTTCTACCATCAGGCGTGCGCCCACTTCTGCCAGTTCTTCAGTCAGTTGCCCGGCAGTCTTACGATCAATGGCGACGCGATGCTCCGCCCGTACTGCTCCTGTATCCAGGCCCGCCGCCATCTGCATGATGCCCACGCCGGTCTCGGCATCGCCCGCAAGGATCGCCCGCTGCACGGGAGCCGCGCCGCGCCAGCGGGGGAGCAGCGAGCCGTGGATATTCAGGCACCCCAGCCTCGGCGCATCCAGCACCGCTTGCGGCAGGATCAGGCCATAGGCCGCCACCACCGCCACATCGGCATCCAGCGCGGCAAATTCCGCAAGCTCATCGGCGCCCTTCAGAGAGACTGGATGGAGCACTGGAATGCCGAGGGCCTCTGCCGCGCGATGCACGGGCGTCGGCGTCAATTCCTTGCCGCGCCGCCCGCCGGGACGCGGGGGCTGGGTATAGGCGCAGACCACGTGATGCCCCGCCGCCACCAGCGCGCGCAGCGCCGGAACCGCGAAATCGGGGGTGCCCATGAAGATCACACGCAACTTTTGCATCTGGGTGGCTTTGCCTTTCCTTGAACCGCGCCCTATCTCCTAACCGCATGGCATCGCAAGAGATCGAAACACTGGCTTCGGCGCTGGCCAAGCTGCCCGGCCTTGGCCCGCGCTCGGCGCGGCGCGCGGTGCTGTGGCTGGTCAAGCGGCGCGAAACTGCGCTGGTGCAGGTGATCGAGGCGCTGGCCGCGGTGCGTGAGCGGCTGTCCGAATGCGACGCCTGCGGCAATGTCGATACGCAGAACCCGTGCAGCATCTGCGCCGATCCGCGCCGCGATGCGCGGGCCCTCTGTGTGGTGGAGGACGTGGCCGACTTGTGGGCGCTGGACCGGGCCAAGCTGTTCCCCGGTCGCTATCACGTGCTGGGCGGCAAGCTGTCGGCATTGGACGGCGTGCGGCCCGAAGACCTGACGATCGACAAGCTGATCGACCGCGTTGCCGCCGGCGGCATCGACGAAGTGGTGCTGGCGATGAACGCCACGCTGGAGGGCCAGACCACCGCGCACTACATCGCCGACAAACTGGAAGCCTATCCGGTGCGGATCACCCAGTTGGCGCACGGCCTGCCGGTGGGGGGAGAGCTGGATTATCTGGACGAGGGCACGCTGGCGCAGGCGCTGCGAGCGCGGCGGCCGGTGGGCTGAGGCAAGTCGCAGCGGGGTAACCCTTGCCCCAGGCGCCAACCGCTCCTAAATGCCCCCATTATGGCCATCCTGGAAATCATCGAAGCGCCCGATCCGCGCCTTAAGACCGTCTCCACGCCCGTCGATACCTTCGACGATCAGCTGAAGATCCTCGTCACCGACATGTTCGAGACGATGTATGACGCGCATGGCATTGGCCTGGCGGCGATCCAGGTGGGCATTCCCATCCGGTTGCTGGTGATCGACCTGCAGCCCGATGACGAAGATGCCGAGCCGGAGCCGTGCGATCATGATGGCCACCATCATCATCACCAGCCCACGCGCAAGGAGCCGCGCGTGTTCGTCAATCCGGAGATCCTCGATCCCTCGGCTGACTTCAAGACCTATCAGGAAGGCTGCCTGTCGGTGCCCGACATCTATGCCGATGTCGATCGCCCGGCGATGTGCCGCGTGCGCTGGCAGGACCTGGACGGCAACGTGCACGAAGAGCAGATGGACGGAATGATGGCCGTGTGCATCCAGCACGAGATGGATCATCTGAACGGGGTGCTGTTCATCGATCATCTCAGCCGGCTCAAGCGCTCGATGGCGCTCAAGAAGCTGGAAAAGGCGCGCAAGGTCGCCTGATCCGGGCCACATGATCCGGGCCACATGATCCGGGCCAAATGATCCGGGCCAAATGATCCGGGCCAAATGATCCGGGCCAAATGATCCGGGC
>JAZKFK010000112.1:20634-22124 GCA_040386475.1 Pseudomonadota bacterium
AAATGATCCGGGCCAAATGATCCGGGCCAAATGATCCGGGCCAAATGATCCGGGCCAAATGATCCGGGCAGCCATTTTCGGACGCTCTGATTGTGGCCGCGCGAAGCGGCCAGAGGCTCGAAAGCCGATATTTAGCTGGTAACGATTTCGCCGGTCATCGGGGCGTCGTAGTCCTGCCCCAGATCCATCCCGCTCGCTTCTCCCGGCGACAGGTCGTCATCGTTGGCGCGGTCCAGGTCAGCGGCCAGGATCAGGTCAGCTTCGGCCTGCTTGCGGTCCGCACGCTCGGTTTCTGCCTTAGCACGTTCTTCCTGCAGGCGCAGCGCCTGGTCGGCCAGTGTGCGCCAGGTCTTTTCGGACCGCAGGGCGCGTTCGCGCACCATGTCGAGCTTGGCGATGGAGGCTTCGGCGGCGCTTTCATTGGCGCGCGCATCGTAGAAGGCAAAGGTCTGGTTCATGGGGTTACTCCCCAGTCTTGTGGATTACCCCCTCCCGCATTGGCAGGAGGGGGGAAACCAGAGGGGGTTCAGTCGGCCGGCTGAAGATTGACTGCCGAAACCTTGCCATTGCGGCCCTGCTCGACTTCGTAGGTCAGGCGCTGGTCGCGATCGAGGGTCTGCATGCCGGCTGCCTGCACTGCGGTGATGTGCACGAAGCTGTCGGCCGAGCCGTCGTCAGGCTGGATGAAACCATAGCCCTTGTCGGCGTTGAAGAATTTTACGGAGCCGGTGATGGCCATGAGCTGTTCCTTTCAAAGAACGGGTTGTCCGTGCGCGGCGGAAGTGCCGCGCAAGGTCGTGCGTCAAATCGTCAATTGAAAGGAAGTCGCCGTCTGGTCCGCGCCGCTGCCCCAGGGGGCGGTGGAACTTTGTCAAATGCCGAAGTCCGTCGCAAATTTCGACGTCAGCCCGGCGGGCCTAGCAGTGTTTTGCCCGGTTGTAGAGTCATCATTGCGTGGCGCCCTGGTCTAGCCCCGTCTGGCGGCCATTACCGGATGCTCGGCAATTCGGGACAGGCACCGTCGGCCGGCGGAACGTCCTCGCTGTAACTGGCCGGCACGAAGGGCCGTCCGCCGGCAAGCTGCTGCAACTGCTGCCGGTTGATCGCGCAGATCTCGCCCGATCTGGCGGCCACGTCTGCCGCTGCCTGCCACAGGCTGGCGCACGAGGCGACAATGCCATCGGAATCGCGGCTGACCAGGTATGGCGCCGGGTCCTTGATCGGCCCGTTCCACGGCCCCATCACGCCAAGTGCGTAGATCGGCAGGTAACTGCGCTGCAATTCCAGGTAGGTGAGGTCATCCACCAGCAGGCGGTTGAGGCGCCCGTCCGGCCCGGTGGCGCTTTGGTCCATGCTCGCCTGCTGCATGGCGCGCTGGATGTCGGCCCGCACGGAGGGATAGTCAGCCAGCGAGATGGAATAGCGTTGTAGCGGCAAGCGGCCCGGATCGTGGGCTGCCTCCCACAGCGGGCCACCCATGCGCCCGATCA
>JAZKFK010000112.1:22224-24441 GCA_040386475.1 Pseudomonadota bacterium
GCGACCACGTTGAGCTGTTCCAGCTCGCCCTGCATCACCGCGTTGGTGGGGCAGTCGAAGCGGTCCAGCCAATAGCGGGCGGACAGCAGGTTCAGCACCACGATGGCCAGCCCCGCCATCGCGCGCGGCACGATGTGCTGGCGGCCCCGCGCCAGCACCACCACGCAGGCCAGCCCGAAAGACGAATAGAGCAGGCCCTTGAGCTGATATGATACGGCCACCACGCTCAGCAGCACAATGGCAGTACAGATTAGCCAGGCGCGGCGGGCGGAGATTTGCTGCCGCACAGCGGGCAGCGTCAACAACGCCATGCCCATAGCTGCCAGGAAGAATGGCTGTTCGGGACGGCTGATGACCAGCATGATCGGCAGCACGCCGGTGGCCAGCAAGCCGCAGGCTAATCGCGCGCAACAGGCCGCTACGTTCGGGATCGGACTCGATCACCCCGACCAGCCGCCAGAAACTGGCCACCAGGGCCAGCGCCAGCGTCACGCCGGTGAGGCGGATCCAGATGGGATCGTCAAACATCAGGTTGACGGTCGAGGAGAACCACCGCGCCGGCATCATGAACCAGGGCGCGCGTGCCACCATGTTCTTGCAGACATCGTTCATCCACACGTCAAAGCCGTGGTCCAGCCAGGCCCGTTCGTGGAAGCGCCAGGCCAGTTCGTCAGTGAAAATCGGCAGGAGCAGGCCAAACAGCATTCCGGCAACGAGCACGGCCAGCGCCGCTATCGGCAACCAGTCACGCCTAGCTGCTGCTGGCCCCGCCAGATCATGCCCCGTCACCGATCTACTCCGCTGCTAACCCTCGCTGCGTGCTAGGGATGCATGCCTAATATCGGGTAAATGCCATGCCGTAAGAGGGAGGCGGGAACTGGCTCCTGGCGCGCGACCCGGCACGAAAAAGGCCGCCCCATTGCTGGAGCGGCCCCTTGTCTTTCCGGTTGTCCGGTAAGGCTTAGAACAGGCCTTCGATCTGGCCGTTCTCGTCGATGTAGATGTTCTCGGCGCTGGGCACCTTGGGCAGGCCGGGCATGGTCATCACGTCACCCGCAATGGCCACCACGAAGCCGGCACCGGCCGACAGGCGCACTTCGCGGATGGTCACGTCGTGATCGACGGGAGCACCCAGCGCGGTGGGATCGGTCGAGAACGAGTACTGTGTCTTGGCCATGCACACCGGGAAGTGGCCATAGCCCATGTCTTCCCACTGCTTCAGCTGGCTGCGTACGGCAGGCGACATGGTGACCGAACCGGCGCGATAGATCTCGGTGGCGACGGTGGTGATCTTGTCGGCCAGCTTCATTTCGCTGGGGTAGAGGAAGTCGAAATCGGGCGCGCCAATATCGGCCTTGGCCGAAACGATGCGGGCCAGTTCCTCGGCCCCGGCCGAACCATCGGCCCAATGCTTGCAGATCACGGCCTCGGCGCCATATTCCTTGGCCATCTCGATGATCACCGCCAGCTCCTCGTCCGTGTCGAGGTAGAAGTGGTTGATCGCGATGGTCGGCGTGATGCCGAACTTCTTCACGTTCTCGATGTGACGACGCAGGTTGACCGAGCCGGCCCGCACGGCATCCACATTGGCGCCTGTGGTCAGGTCCTTCTTGGCCACGCCGCCATTCATCTTCAGCGCGCGCACGGTGGCAACCAGTACTACGGCGTCGGGCTTCATGCCCGCCAGGCGGCACTTGATGTCCATGAACTTCTCGGCGCCAAGGTCAGCGCCGAAACCTGCTTCGGTGACCACATAGTCGGCCATGCGCAGCGCGGTCTTCGTGGCGATCACCGAGTTACAACCGTGGGCGATGTTGGCGAAGGGGCCGCCGTGCAGGAACGCAGGGCGGTTTTCCAGGGTCTGCACCAGGTTGGGCAGGATGGCATCCTTCAGCAGCACGGCCATGGCCTTCTCGGCCTTGATGTCGCGGCAGAATACGGCGGTCTTGTCGCGGCGGTAGCCGACGATGATATCGCCCAGGCGCTTTTCCAGGTCGGTCAGGTCGGCGGCCAGGCACAGGATGGCCATGATTTCCGAAGCCACGGTGATGTCGAAGCCGGTCTCACGCGGGAAGCCGTTGGACACGCCGCCCAGCGGGCCGACGATCTGGCGCAGCGCGCGATCGTTCATGTCCAGCACCCGGCGCCAGGTCACGCGGCGCAGGTCCAGCTCCAGCGTGTTGCCCCAGTAGATGTGGTTGTCGATCATCGCGCTCA
>JAZKFK010000113.1:0-6101 GCA_040386475.1 Pseudomonadota bacterium
GCGGCAAGATCACATCTGGCTCGTGACCGATGCGTCTGCGCGTCTGCGGACCGGCCAGCGCGGCATTGAGTTCCGCCCCCGCCACCATCCCTAAGCCGACCAGCCAGAAAAAGAAAAGCGCGATCATGATTCCGGCCAGCGAACCGTACGTCAGGTCATAGGCAAACAGCATGCGGATTGCCCACGGCAAGCCCATCGAAACCAGCACCCACCATGCGGTAACCAGCAACGCGCCGGGCCACTTGGGATAGCGCGTGTGGCGATAGCGCGCCGGGGTCAGCGTGTAGAACAGCAGGTAGATCGATCCGAAAAGCCCCAGCCCGGAAATGATCTGCGTCCACGCCAGTTGTGAAACGGCATCGTTCAGTTGCGGGAAATAGGCCGCGATCACCGTCTGCGCGGCAGTGATCGTAAGTTGCGCGAACAGCGACAGGATCAGCAGCAGCACCGCCACAATGATGATGCCGGTGGAGAACAATCGGTATTGCCAGAAAGCCCGCGTGGCAGGGGTGCCATAGGCGCGGCGCAGGATATCGCGGATCGTCTCGATCAGGCTGCCCACGGTCCACAAGCCGATCAGCCCGCCAACCCACAACAGCCAGCCGCTGCGGGCCTCGATCACGTGCACCGCCACCGGCTCGATCACCTCGTCCACGATCGGCGGCAGGGCCGACAGCAGCGCGCGCACCGCTGCGGCGCGATCACCCTCGTCGCCCAGCAGGGTCACCGCCGCCGCGGCGGTGATGAAAAAGGGGAAGATCGCCAGTAATGACATGTAGGCCAGGTTGCCCGCATGGATCAGGCCATCTTCATAACAGCCGACCACGATGCGCTTGGCGATGGAGCACCCGTGCGAATGATAAAAGCTGTGCCACAAGCCCAGCGCGCCGCCAAGGGGTGCACTGGTAGGTGCCTTAGCGTGGGCATCGGGAGCGGAGGGTTGCGGGCCATCCATCGTCATCAGCCTATCAGGATGGGGCGCCAAGTCGAGGACAAGCAGGTACTCTGGTGCGCGTTGCCAAATTCAACCGTCCTGGCGCTAAACGCCCAGCTTGGCGCGCGGGTTCCCCTGATCCTGCCAGCCTTCCAGTCGCTTGGCCAGATCGGCCAGATTGTCAGGCAACTGGATTTCCAGTGCCACCAGCTGGTCACCGCGCCCGCCGCCCTTCTTGGAAAAGCCCTTGCCTTTCAGGCGCAGGACCTTGCCCGATCCCGAACCGGCAGCAACCTTCAGCATTACCGGGCCATCCACCGTGGGCACCTTGACCGAGGCGCCGTTGACCGCCTCGTCCAGCGTCACTGGCAGGTCCAGCCGGATATCGTCGCCTTCACGGCGGAAGAAGGCGTGGCCATCGACATGGATCGTCACCAGCGCATCACCCGGCCCGCCGGCACCCGGCTGGCCCTTGCCCTTCAGGCGCATTTGCGTGCCGTCCTCCACGCCGGCCGGCAGGCTGAGGTCGATGGTCTTGCCATCGCCGAGTGTGATCCGCTGCGGCGTGAGGGTGGCGGCATCGGTGAACGGCACTTTCAGGCGATAGCTGATATTGGCCCCGCGCTGAGGCGGCGGGGGAGGGCGGCGGCCGAAATTGGCCTGACCGCCCATGCCAGCTCCGCCGCGCGCGCCGGTACGCCCGCCGAACAGGCCTTCGAACAGGTCGCCCAGATCGAGGTTCTCGCCGCCGAAACCACCGAAGTCTTCCGGTCCGGGCTGGCGGCCGCCGCCCCCGAAGCCACCATGCCCGAACGGGCCGCGCGGGTTGCCATCGGCGTCGATCTCGCCACGGTCAAAGCGGGCGCGCTTGTCCTTGTCGGACAGCAGGTCATAAGCGTGGGTCACTTCGGAGAAGCGCGCGGTGGCTGCGGGATTGTCGGTGTTGCGGTCAGGATGCAGCTGCTTGGCCAGCTTGCGATAGGCCGATTTGATCTCCGCCTCGGTGGCGCTGCGGGCAACGCCCAGGGTAGCATAGGGATCGCTCATGGTGTGTTAGTTAGGTAAGGCATTCAGCCGTGGCAAGCGCCGTGGCGCTTTCCTACCTTCGTCCGGCAAGCTAGTGGCGTGACCTGCGGCAAATGGTCCCGGTTTTCGTAAGCGACGTTTGCACTATTGGACACTGTTCCAGGTGTTCCAGGTTTCAGGAGTTTCGACATGATCGGTGATGCAGACAACGCGATTGGGCACACTGACCCGTTCGCCCTGTTCGACGCCTGGTTTGCCGAAGCCAAGGCGAGCGAGCTGAATGACGCCAATGCCATGGCGCTGGCCACGGCCACCCCTGATGCGCTGCCTTCGCTGCGCATGGTGCTGCTGAAGGGCCATGATGACGCGGGTTTCGTGTTCTACACCAATGCGCAGAGCCGCAAGGGGGCCGAGATTCTGGCCAACCCCAACGCCGCGCTGCTGTTCCACTGGAAGAGCCTGCGCCGCCAGATTCGCATCGAAGGCCCGCTGACCGAGGTGACGCCGGCCGAGGCCGATGCCTACTTCCACTCGCGTCCGCTGAAGTCGCAGGTGGGCAGTGCCGCCAGCGACCAGTCGCGCCCGCTTGATACCCGGCAGACCTATCTCGACCGGGTCGCGCAGATTGGCGCCGAACATCCGGTGCAGGTGCCGCGTCCGGCGCACTGGACCGGATTCCGCCTCACTCCCGTACGGATGGAGTTCTGGATGGATCGGCCCAATCGCCTGCACGAACGGCGCCAGTTCGAGCGTGATGCGGCAGGCGGCCAGGGAGCGGACTGGACCAGCACGTTGCTCTATCCATGAGCGATACGGCCACACAGACCTCGGCCCGGCGGGCCGGGCTGAACCGCAGCGCTGCCTATGCCTCGATCATGGTGGCGCTGTTCCTGGCGGGGACCAAGCTGTGGGCAGTGCTGCGCACCGATTCCACCGCCATGCTGGGCAGCCTGGCCGATACCTCGCTTGACCTGGTTGCCAGCATTGCCACGCTGGCGGGCGTGTGGATCGCGGCGCAACCGGCCGATGCCGAACACCGCTTCGGGCACGGCAAGGCAGAGGCCCTGTCCTCCATGTTCCAGGTGGTGCTGATCTCGATCTCGGCGGTGGGACTGGCGGCGCGAGGCGTGATGCAGCTGATCGCGGATGAACGGGTGGCGGCGGCGGAAGAAGGCATCGTGGTGTCGGGCATTGCGCTGGTGGCCACGCTGGGACTGCTGTGGTGGCAGCGCCGGGTGATCGCGCAGACCGGCAGCCTGGCCATCGCCACCGATCACCTGCACTACAAGAGCGACCTGGTGCTCAACCTGGCGGTGATCGCGGCACTGGTGCTCGACCACTTCCTGAACGTATCGGGCGCCGATCCGCTGTTCGGCCTGGCGATCGCCGCATGGCTGGGCTGGGGCGCGTGGCGCGCGGCGGGCGAGGCGATCGATCACCTGATGGACCGCGAATGGCCCGAGGAGCGGCGCGAGGCCTTTCTCGCCGTACTCGCCCGCCACCCCGAGCTGCGCGGCGTGCACGACCTGCGCACCCGCACCAGCGGGTCGGACGACTTCGTGCAGTTCCACGCATCGGTCGATGGGCGCATGACCGTGGCCGAGGCGCACCGCGTGATGGACGAGCTGGAAGCGCGCATCGAGGCCGAGTTCCCCGGCGTGGAAGTGCTGATCCATCCCGATCCCGAAGGGCTGGTGGATGAAGAGGGTGATGCAGCCGAGGAGCTGCTGGTTCAGCGCCCCGACAATCAGCGCAGGGGGTAAAGCGCCACCAGTTCGGCCAGCGTATCGAGCATGGCGCGCTGGTCCCCTTCGCTGCCCCGGCCCAGCCGCACCACCGTGAGGCCTTGTTGGGGCGAGACGAACAGCACTTGCCCGCCATGGCCCAGGGCGGCGAAGGCGGTATCCGGTCCTTGCTCGGCAAACAGCACGTTGCGATCCTTGCCTGACGGGCGGTTGAGCCACAACTGCGCGCCATAGTCGGGCGCGCGCGGGCTTTCGCTGGTCATGAAATCCACCCACCCGCGCGGCACCAGCTGCACCCCGCGCGCCGATCCGCCGTTGCGCAGCAGGTCACCAAAGCGCGCCCAGTCGCGCGCATTGGCCCATACCGCGCTGCCCGCCAGCATCGTGCCCGCCGCATCATACTCGGCCACCATCGAGGTGAGATTGAGCGGTACTGCCAGCCGCGCATCGAGGAACTGGCCCACTGCCTGCTGGCGTTCGTCAGGCTCGCCTTCGGGGGCCAGCAGCCGCGCCAGCACGTCACCCAGGATCACGCTGGTGGCGGTGGAATAGCGGAACACCGCGCCTGGCGCGTGGTCCATCGGCTGGGCTTCGGCCCAGGCGGCCATATCGTCGCGTCCGTCGAGGTACATCATGCGCACTTCGGACGAGTTGTAAGGCGGGTCGGCCCCCTCCTCGTGGCGCAGGCCGCTGCGCATCTGCAGCAGCTGGCGCAAGGTGATCTCGCCACGCGGATCGCCCGCGCGGCGCCACTGGTCGATCGGCGGCGAGTTGTCGAGCGCCAGCCGCCCATCGGCCACCATCATGCCGATCAGCACGGCGGTGACTGTCTTCGACATCGACCAGCCGATAAAGCGGGTGTCTGCGTCGAACCCGTCCGCGTACCGTTCGGCCACCACGCGGCCACCGTGCATCACGATCACCGCGCGAGTCTCGCCAAGGCCTTCGCGGGCAAACAGCGCGTCCACTGCGCGGGCCAGTTCCTCGCGCGGGACGCCGGGTTCGGTGGAGACGGCCTCCAGCGCGCCTGCGGGCAGGGGCGGCAAGGCGGGCGGGCCAGGCTCGCCGCAGCTTGCCAGCAAGGCCAATGCGAACACGCTTGGCGTCAGGCGAGCGGCGAGGCTAGGGAGGGACCGAGGCGTCATGGCGGCGCACTAATCGAGCAGGGACGCACTAATGGCAATGCTAAACCGTGGCGCAAAGGCAGGCCCCGGCGGAAGGTCCAGGAGCTGGCTTTCGATCGCCCTGGTGGCGGCGCTGGCGCTGGGCGCAGCGTACTGGATGTGGCGCGATTCGATCGATGGCTACGCCGTGGCGGGCACCAGCTTTGGCGCCCATTCGGTGTGCTCGTGCCGCTATATTGCTGGCCGAGATATGGGCAGTTGCAAGGAAGATTTCGAACCCGGGATGCAGGCGGTGTTCGTGTCCGAGGACGAGGATGAGCGCAGCATCACCGCCTGGGTGCCGCTGCTGTCGATGCAGACCGCGCGCTATCGTGAAGGCTATGGCTGCGTATTGGACGGCTGGAACGGGTAGGCCCCCTCCGTCCCGTCGATCCAGCCACCGCCGACCACCCGCTCTCCGCAATAGAGCACTGCCGCCTGGCCGGGTGCGACGCCGAACTCGGGCGTGTCAAAGCGGATGATGGTCGCCGCGCCATCGCCAAATGGGCCTTCCAGCGTGACCGGCACCGGCTTGGCGAGCGAGCGGACCTTGGCTGTCAGGGGTGGGGCTGTCAGGCCTGACCTTGGCAGCGGGCCGATGCGGTTGGTCTCGATCAGCTGCGCGGCGCTTACTGCCAGCATGGCGCGCGGGCCAACACGGACTTCGCCAGTGCTGGCATCGAGGCCGATCACATACAGCGGCTCGGCCTGCCCGCCCACATCCAGCCCGCGCCGCTGGCCAACGGTGAAATGGATGATGCCCTGATGCTCGCCCAGGTGCTCGCCGGTCGCCGCGTGGACGATGCGCCCGGGCTGGGCGCCTTGCGGGCGCAGCTTCTTGACCAGGCCAGCATAGTCGCCATCGGGCACGAAGCAGATGTCCTGGCTGTCGGGCTTGGCGGCCACCGCCAGGCCGAACTGCCCGGCCACTTCGCGCACTTGTGCCTTGGGCAGGCCGCCCAGCGGGAAGCGCAGGAAATCGAGCTGCGCCTCGGTGGTGCCATAAAGAAAATACGACTGGTCACGCGCGGGATCGAGCGCGCGATGGAGTTCCGGGCCGGCTTCCCCGGTCACACGGCGGACATAATGGCCGGTGGCAAGGCAATCTGCCCCCAGCTCGCGCGCCATGCGCAGCAGGTCGGTGAACTTGGGCCCCATATTGCAGCGGATGCACGGGATGGGGGTGCGCCCGGCCAGGTAATCGTCGGCAAAGCGGTCGACCACCTCTTCGCG
>JAZKFK010000114.1:0-1710 GCA_040386475.1 Pseudomonadota bacterium
ACAGCCCCAGCGTGATCACCGCGCCCGCCAGCGAGGCCAGCGCGCGGCGCCAGAATGCTTCTTGCGCAAAGCCCAGGTCCACCAGTTCCCCGCGCAATGTGGTGAGCAGGAAATAGGTGGCCCACAGGCCCAGGATCGACAGCAGCACCGTGCGAAACGGCACGCGAGCGGGCCGGTCCTGCAAAATCTGGTCATCGGAAGGCAAACTACGCATGCCGCGCATTTAGGGGCGGAATGGCGCCAATGGCCAGCCCCGGCTTGACGTCCGGTCGCGCCGCATCACCCCTTGGTCGAACGACCTGGTCGCATTGTGGCGCATTGCTCAGTCCGCCAACAGCCCCTCGGCGGCGATCTTCCTCTGCCAGTGCAGCGGGGCGAGGGTGTGGACGTTGTTGCCTTCCGCATCCACGGCCACGGTCACCGGCATATCCTGCACTGTGAACTCGTAGATCGCCTCCATCCCCAGATCCTCGAAGCCCACGACCCGCGATTCGCGGATCGCGCGGGAGACCAGGTACGCTGCGCCGCCGGTGGCCATCAGGTAGGCCACCTTGTGCTTGGCGATACATTGCACCGCGCCCTGCCCGCGCTCGGCCTTGCCGATCATCACCAGCAGGCCCAGGTCCAGCATCATGTCGGTGAACTTGTCCATCCGTGTGGCGGTGGTGGGGCCGGCGGGGCCGACCACTTCGCCCATGATCGGATCGACCGGGCCCACGTAATAGATCGCGCGGTCCCTGAAATCGACCGGCAGCTCCTCGCCCTTGGCCAGCATGTCCTGGATGCGCTTGTGCGCCGCGTCGCGGCCGGTCAGCATCTTGCCGTTCAGCAACAGTCGGTCGCCATGCTTCCAGCTGGCCACTTCCTCGCGGGTCAGGTTGTCGAGATCGACTTTCTTCGCCGCCGCATCGGGCTGCCAGTGGACATCGGGCCACTCATCCAGCTTGGGCACTGGCAGGAAGGCCGGACCGGACCCGTCCAGCGTGACGTGGGCGTGGCGCGTGGCGGCGCAATTGGGAATCATCGCCACCGGCTTGCCCGCCGCGTGGCACGGCCAGTCATAAATCTTCACGTCCAGCACGGTGGACAGGCCGCCCAGCCCTTGCGCACCCACGCCCAGCGCGTTGACCCGGTCGTAAATCTCGATCCGCAGCTTTTCGATGTCGTTTTCCGGCCCGCGCGCTTTCAGCTGCGCCATGTCGATCGGGTCCATCAGGCTTTGCTTGGCCAGCTTCATGCAATGTTCGGCCGTGCCGCCGATGCCAATGCCCAGCATCCCCGGCGGGCACCAGCCTGCGCCCATCAGCGGGATCTGTTCCACCACCCAGTCAACGATCGAATCGCTGGGGTTCATCATCTTGAACTTGCTCTTGTTCTCGCTGCCGCCGCCCTTGGCTGCGACATCGATGGAGACGGTATTGCCCGGCACCATTTCCACGCTCAGCACGCACGGCGTGTTGTCGCGCGTGTTGCGGCGGGTGAAGGCGGGATCGGCCAGTACGCTGGCGCGCAGCTTGTTCTCGGGCAGGTTATAGGCCCGCCGCACCCCTTCATCGACCACGTCCTGCAGGCTCATCCTTGATTCGAGGCGGCAATCCTGCCCCCACTGGATGAACACGTTGACGATGCCGGTATCCTGGCAAATCGGCCGGTGCCCTTCGGCGCACATGCGGCTGTTGGTCAGGATCTGCGCGATGGCATCCTTCGCCG
>JAZKFK010000115.1:0-5321 GCA_040386475.1 Pseudomonadota bacterium
GCCAGCGTGGCGATCATGGCAAAGCGAAATCTCATTCCCGGTCCTTAGTCCTGACTTAACGTCGCCATGCTTGGGGCGTATTCGTGCTTGGGCTCATCGTATATGTTGCTGCCCCTACCCCTTTCGCTGGCGGGGAACAACAGCTAGGAGCGCGGATATGAACGCCCCCTTTCCCAATGTGGCTGCCGATGCAACGGCCAATGCAACTCCGGCAGGCAGCAAACCCGCGTTGACCATGCTGATCGCCAACCCGCGCGGTTTTTGTGCCGGCGTGGACCGCGCAATCGAGATCGTGGAGCGCGCGCTGGAGCGTTATGGCGCCCCGGTTTATGTGCGGCACGAGATCGTCCACAACCGCTTCGTGGTCGACGGCTTGCGGGCCAAGGGAGCGGTATTCGTGGAGGAACTGGACGAAGTGCCGCTGGGCGTACCGGTGGTCTTTTCCGCCCACGGCGTGCCCAAAAGCGTGCCGGCCGAGGCCGAGGCGCGGCAGATGATCTATGTCGATGCCACCTGCCCGCTGGTCAGCAAGGTGCACCGCCAGGCCGAACGGCAGATAGAGGCCGGGCGCCACATCGTGTTCATCGGTCACAAGGGCCACCCCGAGGTAATCGGCACTTTCGGCCAGGTAGCCGACGGGCAGATGACACTGGTCGAAACGGTCGAGGATGTTGCCACGCTGGACATTCCGGCGGACCTGCCGCTGTCCTTCCTCACCCAGACCACGCTGTCGGTCGACGATACCGCGCAGATCATTGCCGCGCTTCATGCTCGCTTCCCGCAGATCGTCGCCCCCAAGGCGGAGGACATCTGCTATGCCACGTCCAACCGGCAAGCGGCGGTCAAGGAGATTGCCCCGCAGGTTGATCTGGTGCTGGTGATCGGCGCGCCCAATTCGTCCAATTCGCTGCGGCTGGTCGAAGTAGCCGAGCGGTGCGGCACGCCCGCCAAGCTGATCCAGCGCGGCAGTGAAATCGATCCAGGCTGGCTGGACGGCGTCAACGCGCTGGGGCTCACCGCCGGGGCTTCCGCGCCCGAGGAACTGGTGCGCGAAGTGGTCGCCCGCTTAAGCGAATGGCGCGAGGTGAGCGAACGTCAGGTGCTGACCACGGAGGAGAAGATGGTCTTCAAGCTCCCCCGACAGTTGACCGATTAGGCTTCCCATGGCGGTTTACACGCATATCGGCGCCGAGGATCTCGCGACGCTGATAGCCGAATTCGATGTGGGCGAACTGGTTTCGGCCAAGGGCATCGCGGAAGGCGTCCAGAACTCCAATTTCCTGATCGATACGACCGGGAAAGATGGTCGTGGTGCTCGGTACATCCTCACGGTCTATGAAAGCCAGGTGGTGGTGGACGAACTGCCATACTTCCTCGGCTTGCTCGATCACTTGTCGGCTGCGGGTTGCCCCGTGCCGCAGACGATCCACGACCGGTCCGGTGCCAGCTTCCGCGCGTTTCGCGGCAAGGCGCTGGCGCTGATTGAATTTCTGCCCGGCGTTTCCCTCGATACGCCCACACCCGGGCAAGCGCGCAGCGTTGGCCGCGCCCTGGCGCAATTGCACCTCGCCGCCGCAAGCTTTGCCGATACGCGCGAGAACGACCTGAGCGTGGCCGGATGGCGTCGCCTGGCCGATGCTTGTGCCAGCCATTTCGATGCCATGGACCCGGAACTGAGGCCACTGGTCCAGGCCGAGTTGGCCGCCCTTGAACTGTGCTGGCCAGCGGACCTGCCCACCGGCGCCATCCATGCCGACCTGTTCCCTGACAACGTGCTGATGCTGGGCGATACAGTCACTGGCCTGATCGACTTCTATTTCGCCTGTAATGACATGTTCGCCTATGACGTGGCGATCACCCATGCCGCATGGTGCTTTGCCAGTGACGGCAACGGCTTTGATGCGGCAATCTCGGCGGCCTTGCTGAAAGGGTACGAAGCCATCCGCCCGCTATCCCGCGCCGAGCATGACGCCCTGCCGGTGCTGGCACGCGGCGCGGCGCTGCGCTTCACCCTGACCCGCGCTTATGACTGGGTGAACACGCCGGTCGATGCGCTGGTCACCAAGAAGGACCCGATGGCCTTTGCCCGCCGCCTGCAATTCTACGCCGACCATCCCACCCTGTTCGCATGAAACGGGTTGAAGTATTCACCGATGGCGCGTGCAAGGGCAATCCCGGCCCGGGCGGCTGGGGCGTGCTGCTGCGCATGGGACCGCACGAGAAGGAATTGTCCGGCGGCGAGCCGATGACCACCAACAACCGCATGGAGATGACCGCCGTGCTGAAAGCCATGAGCGCGTTGATCGAGCCGTGCGAGGTAATCGTCCACACCGATAGCCGCTATGTCATCGACGGCATGACCAAGTGGATCGCCGGATGGAAAAAGCGCGGCTGGGTCAACGCCAGCAAGCAGCCTGTCAAAAATGCCGACCTGTGGCATGATCTGATCGCCGCCACGGCACGGCACAAGGTTTCATGGCAATGGGTCAAGGGCCACGATGGCCACGTGGAGAACGAGCGGGTGGACCGGCTGGCCAGCGCAGCAGCGGATGCTGCCAGAAGCTGATGGTCACAAGCTGAGCACCAGCCGGTCAGATTTGCGAACAGGCCTAGCTGTTATCGACGACTTCGGCGCCCGGTCCGTTCTTCTGGATCGAGGCGATGGCGTTCTTGGCGCTTTCCTTGCTGGAATAGCCCTCGGTTGAGAACATCACTTCCGAATTGTACTTGAAGCGGACGCGAAACTCGCCGGCCTTGTCCTTGTAGATTTCAAAAGTATGCGCCATCGACTGGTCCCCTCTCTTGTTGTGAAGGCGAGGCTAGCCAAACCGCGCGGGCGAGTAAACAGCGGGGTCAATCGCCTGCGTCATCGCATCGCGTGGGGCGCCCAACAGGGCTTGCGCCGCCAGGCGGGCGGCGGCGGGCGCGGTCTGGATGCCGAAACCGCCTTGTCCGGCAAACCAGAACAGGCCCGCTCGCGCGCTGTCCCAGCCGTAGACCGGCAGCCGGTCCGGTGAAAAGCTGCGCAGGCCCGCCCACTTGTGTTCCAGCGCGGCGATCTTCCAGTCGACCACCTGTTCGAACCGGTCGATCGCCAGTGCCACGTCCAGTTCCTCAGGCGCGGCATCACATGGCGGACTGGCGGTCTCGTCATGCGGGCTGAGCCACAGCTTGCCGTTCTCGGGCTTGAAATAGAAGCTGCCGTCGATCCCCAGCACCAGCGGCAGGTCTACTGGCGGCAGCGGATCGATGCGCAATTGCGCCACGGTGCGGCGATAGGGCGTGATGCCCAGCGCCCGCGCGCCCGCCAGTACCGCCAGCTCGTCAGCCCAGGCACCGGCGGCATTGACCAGCGTGGTGGCGCGGATCTCACTGCCGTTGGCGAAGGCGAGCAGCCATTCGCCGCCCATCCGCTCGGCGGCGACCAGCCGGTGATTGGTGCGCAGGTCCGCGCCGCCGCGTTTGGCCAGGCCCAGGTAATGCTGGTGCAGCCCGGCCACGTCGATATCGGCGCATTGTGGTTCGGTGATGGCGCTGGTCCACGCCGGTTTGATCCCGGGCACGAGCGCCGCCAGCGCCGCGCGGTCGATGCGTTCGATTGACACGCCGGTGCCGGCAAAGGTCTGTTCAAAAGCGTCAAGCTTGGGCCAGTCGTGTTCTTCCGCCACATACAGCGCGCCGCGCGGGCGCAGGAAGCCGTTGGCCCGCAGCCAGTCCCCCGATGCCAGCGTCAGCGGCACTACCCCGGGGCCGCCATAGCATTCCTCCCAGAACGCGGCGGAGCGGCCCGTGGTGTGATAGCCCGGTGTCGCCTCACCCTCGGCCACCAGCACGCGGGCGTGGGGCGCCAGTTCGGCAGCGATCGAGGCCCCGGCAATCCCAGCGCCAATCACGGCAATGTCGAATCGTTCGCTCACTCGCGTTCCCTAGGGGGACAGAACCGATCCAGAAAGGCATCTATCGCCGCCAGGGCGGTGCCGCGCACCGCGTCAACTTCGCGCAGAATCTCGTGCCGCGCTTCCTCGCCCAGTTCCAGCGCGGTGACCCGAGGGAGCAGCCGCGCAGCCCGGCGCGTGGCCTTGACCGACACCAGCTTGTCATTGCTGGTGGAAAGCAGGAACACCGGGCAACTCACCCGTGCCAGCAAGTCGGCGCGCGCAGTGTGGCGCATTGACCGCGCTGCCGCCGCCACCCAGCCCCAGCTGCCCGGCCCCATTGACAGCTGCGGGCGCTGCTGGCGCCACCACACCTCGTCGGCATAGCGGTCATTATCATGCGTCAGCAGGTCCTGCCGATCACGTGGCAGCTCGCCCGGCTTCTCGCTCCACTTCCACGCCGGACGCAAGCGACCGCCCAGCAGGCCCATCAGGCGGGCAATCGCCAGTTGGGCTGTATCGGGCAGCCATTCGGGATAGGTCCCCAGCATCGGCGCCGACAGCACCAGTGCTGCGGGCACGGGATCGAGCGCCTGCTCACCCGCTGCACGCAGCACCACCTGGCCGCCCATCGAATGCGCCGCCAGCACGTGCGGGCCGGGGTGCGTTGCCGTCCAAGCGCGCCACAAGGCCGCCAGATCGGCCACCCACACGCTGAAATCCCCTATGTGGCCGGTAACTTCGTCCGCCCCCAGCCGGCCCGATCCGGCCTGCCCGCGCCAGTCTGCCGCGGTCACTTGCCAGCCAGCCAAGCGCCAGTGCTCCAGCGTGTCGAGGTACTTCTCGTAAGCATCGCCGCGGCCGGGCAGGAACAGGATCGATCCGCGCGCGGCTCCCCCGTCCGGAGCAGGCCATTCGATCGTGCGGATCGGCCAGCCATCGGGTGCAGACCAGGTGGCCTCAACCGCAGCGGCAGGAATGGCGCGCCGGTCAAAGGTCCGGGCCAATGCGTGGTTGTCTTGCTGAATACCAGCCTCCTGCCCGTGGTTACTATTTGGTAAGTGATGCGCGCTAGCACTGCAAACTCTGAGGGGAAACCTCGCGAGGAATTGCGATGCTGGACGATCCATTCAAGTACTTGCTGCTGGCGGCCCTGGCCGCAGCCCTGCTTACTGCCGCGTTTACCGATCTGAAAAGCCGGCGCATCGCCAACTGGCTGAATCTGGGCGTGGCGCTGGGCGCGCCGTTGTTCTGGTGGGCCTGCGACTTGTCGCTGTGGCCGGACGTGGCCAGCCAGCTGGGCATCGCCTTTGCTACTTTCGCGGTTCTTTCCGTACTGTTCGCGCTGAAGGCGATGGGCGGCGGCGACGTGAAACTGCTGACCGCGCTGGCGCTGTGGATCGCGCCCGAACACTTCCTCAAGCTGATCATCATGATGGCGCTGGT
>JAZKFK010000115.1:5421-9105 GCA_040386475.1 Pseudomonadota bacterium
AAGAAGCTCATTCTGCTGGTTGGGGCACTGATCATCGCGATCGGCACCGCCCTGGCTGCCCGCAGCATGTTCGCCGGTGCCTCTGCACCCGAAGCCGATGCGGCGCCCGCCGTGCCGGAAGGCCCCAAGGTGCTGGTTGCCAAGCGCAGCCTGCCGGTGGGCACGATCATCACCGCCGATGCCATCAGCTACCAGCTGTGGCCTCAGGAGCTGGTGCAGGACGCCTATTTCATCGATGGCGAAGCCAACATGGAACTGCTGCTGGGCACCGTTGTCCGCTTCCCGGTGACTGCCGGTGAGCCCGTCACGCAAGGGTCGCTGGTTGCTCCGGGCGATCGCGGCTTCCTGGCTGCGGCACTTGGGCCGGGCATGCGCGCCGTGACCATCTCGGTCTCTGCCCGCACCGGCGTGGGCGGCTTCATCTTCCCGGGTGACCGGGTGGACCTGATGCTGACCCAGACCGTCGATGGCGTTGAAGGCCAGGCCCTGCGCACCACCGAGACGATCCTTGCCAACCTGCGCGTGCTCGCCACCGACCAGTCAACCGAGACCACCACCACCGAGGATGGCCGCACCGTGGTGCAGCCGACCCGCACGGTCACGCTGGAAGTAACCCCGCGCATCGCCGAGAAGATTGCCGTGGCTGAAACCATTGGCGCGCTCAGCCTGTCGCTGCGCTCGATTGCCGACAACCAGGTCGAACTGGAACGGGCCATCGCCGCTGGCGAAGTGGATGTTCCGGCCAACGCCACCCCGGCCGAAGAAGAGCGGATCCTGCGTCAGGCGGTTGCCCGCCCGCGTGATGGAGCCACCTCGTTCGTGACCGGCGGCGACGTGTCGCGCTTCCAGCGCCGCTCGATGCCAGCCCAGGGTTCCGCCCAGGCCACCACCGCTGCTGCACCGACTTATTCCGGTGGTGCACCGGCCGCTGCGGGCCCCGCCCGTCCCTCCGGCCCCACGGTCCGCGTGACCCGTGGCCAGACCACCACCGAGGAATCGGTCCTGCGTGGCAGCGGCGCGGTGCTTGATCGCCAGGCCCAGGGCGCCGGTCGTGTGGCCGGGACCGTGGGACGCGCCTCCGCCGGCGCGGCCATGTTCTGAGGATGACCGTCATGAACCGCAGCAACCCGTTCACCGCACCCATTTCAAGGGGCAAGACCATGCAAAGCCGCCTTTACAAGACAGTGCTGACCGCCGCTTGCGCGCTGGCACCCTTGGCCATCGTTCCCGCGGGCGCCGCCCACGCCCAGTCCATCGTCAGCCCCTCGCAGCAACTGGTGCTGTCGATCGGCCGCGGCGAGCTGGTGACCGTACCGGGCAACATGGCCGATATCTTCGTGGCCAACGAAGCCGTTGCCGATGTCCAGGTAAAGTCGCAGCGCCAGCTGTACGTGATGGGCAAGTCGGGCGGCGTGACCACCATTTATGCCAGCAACGCAGCGGGCGATGTGATCTGGTCGGCCGATGTGCGCGTCGGCTCCAACCTTGACTCGATCGACCAGATGCTGGCGCTGGCCATGCCGGAAAACAGCATCCAGGTTGCCACCATGGGCACCAACACCGTGCTGCTGACCGGCACCGTGGCAGCGCCCGAGGATGCCGCCGAGGCCGAGCGCCTTGTCTCTGCCTTCGTGGGCGAGAACTCCAACGTGATCTCGCGCTTGCGCATGGCCACCCCGCTGCAGGTCAACCTGCGCGTCCGCTTTGCCGAGGTCAGCCGTTCGCTGGTCCGCACGCTGGGCGCCAACCTGACCACCATCGATGGCACGGGCGGGTTCCAGTTCGGCATCGGCCAGGGCCGCCAGATCGGCACCACCTTTGCCCCGGGCACCGCCACCTGCACCAGCACCAACTGCACCGTTGGGTTGCCGGGCGGCACGACCACTCCTGGTACGGCCGTAACGCGCATCAGCCCAGGCACCACCATTGCCGGCATCGGCAGCCTGCTGGGCCTGGACATCGGTGCCGCGCTCGACATGGCTGAACGCGAAGGCCTGGTCACCACGCTGTCGATGCCCAACCTTACCGCGCTGTCGGGTGAGACGGCCGAATTCCTGGCGGGTGGCGAATTCCCCATCCCGATGAGCCAAGGCCTGGGCACCACCACGATCGAATATCGCAAGTATGGTGTCAGCCTCAGCTACACCCCCACGGTGCTGTCGAATGGCCGCATCTCGCTGCGGGTTCGACCGGAAGTCTCCGAACTGTCGACCCAGGGGGCGGTGACGCTCAACGGGTTCCAGGTTCCCGGCCTGACGATCCGCCGCGCCGAGACCACCATCGAGCTGGGCTCCGGCCAAAGCTTCATGATCGCCGGCCTGCTGAGCAACAACTCGCAGAACATCATCGACCGGGCTCCCGGCCTGGGCGAGATCCCGATCCTGGGCAACCTGTTCCGCTCCACCGATTTCCGGCGTGGCGAAACCGAGCTGGTGATCGTGGTCACGCCGTACCTGGTGGAACCGGTCAGCGACCGCGAGATCGTGCTGCCGACCGACGGCTACCACAATCCCGGTGCGGCCGAGCAGTTCCTGCTCAACCGGGCGCACAACGGCGTCAGCGGCGAAAGCCGCCCGATGCCGCGCGCCGCGGATGAGGCACCAACCAACCCGTCGGTCAGCCTGATCGACCAGAACGGCGAAGTGCTGGCCGATGGTGGCCAGTCCGCAGGCGCTGCCGAGCGCACCGCCGATGCCGCCGCACCCGGCTTCAGCCTGAACTGATGAGAGAGGGACACGCCATGAACACCAACTTTACCCGCAAGCTGGCCACCAGTGCCGCTCTCTCGCTGGCCCTTGGCCTAGCCGCTTGTGCCACTCCCGGCCAGGTTACCAACACCAGCCTGGAAAGCGTCAACCAGCCGGTGGTCCAGCGCAGCAACTTCACGCTCGACCTGCTGGCCAATGCCAGCGGCCTGACCGTGCAGGAACAGGCGCGCCTGGCCGAATGGTTCGAAACGCTCGACGTGGGCTTTGGCGATCGCATCGGCATCGATGATCCGATGGCCAGCGCCGCTGTGCGCGAAGACGTGGCCGCCGTGGCCAGCCGCTATGGCCTGCTGGTGGAAACCGGCGCTCCGGTGACGGTCGGCTTTGTCGATCCGGGCCGGGTGCGCGTGGTGGTGACCCGCAGCACCGCATCGGTGCCGGGCTGCCCCAACTGGTCGGGTCGCCAGAACGGCAACCTGCGCAATGCCACTTCGCCCGGCTTCGGCTGCGCGATCAACGGCAACCTGGCAGCCATGGTCGCCAATCCCGAGCATCTGCTCGAAGGCGCCGCCGGCACCGGCGACACCATCGTGATGAGCTCGACCAAGGCGATTGCTTCCTATCGCGAGGCCCCGCCGACAGGTGCCGCCGGCCTGCCAGACATATCCAGCCAAGAGAGTGGGGAATAAGCCATGAATGCACCGTGGAAATCCGGCGGAATGGGCAATCGCGATCCGTTCGCGGCCTATATCTGCGACGATGCCGCGCTGGACGTGCTGCGCCCGGTCGTGATCGAAATGGGTTGGCAGATCGAGAAGTGCAACAAGGGTGGCCTGCGTAACGCGGTCCAGTCGTTGTCGATTTCGGCCAGCCCGGCGATCCTGATGGTCGACTTGTCCGAAAGTGGCGATCCGCTGAATGACATCAATGCCCTGGCCGAAGTGTGCGAGCCGGGCACGGTGGTGATCGCGGTGGG